>CBJNAR010000129.1:0-7659 GCA_966434075.1 uncultured bacterium | reverse complement strand
CGGCGCACCAGGCCCTGCGCGCGCAACACTTCGAGATAGGCGGTGAAGCCCGCCACCTGCTCGGCGTAGGCGGCTTTGCTGTGCTCGGTCTGGGCCAACTTGCCCAGTACCTCGGTATCGCGCAGCAATACGGCTTTCATCAGGGGCCGTTGCAGCAGCGCGCGGGCCGACTCTTTCAGCAGCCCGCGCAGCGTCGCGGCGGCGGGATCGGCGGTGAGGGCCTGCCGGATCGCCTCGCCCAGGGCCAGCTTTTCGCGCAGCATGAGCGCGGCAAACAGGTCTTCGCGGGTCTTCCAGTGCAGGTAAATCGTGCCCTTGGCGACGCCGGCCTGCCGCGCAATGTCCTCGATGGTGGTTTTGTTATAGCCCCAGCGCAGGATGAGCGTGGCGGCGGCGTCCAGTATGCGCGCGGCGCGTTCCTGCCGCCGATCGGCTTCCGGAGGCGCGGATTTTAGTTCCTGAATCGGTTTCGCCATCGTTCGACTCCATTTCATGACCAGATAAACGAATCCGGTCATATAGACATCACAGTATAGCGCGAAGCGAATAGCGAGTCAAGAGCCTACGGTCGGCATCGGGGCGTCGGGACCAACCTAACCCCCGGCCCGCCGCGGGAAGAGGGAGAGAGACGGATGGCGCCGGGTTCTGAATAGTCTCTCACAGGAGGTTTGTCACTCTGAGCGCAGCGAAGAGTCTCGTCTTGGACCCGCACGAGACGAGATTCTTCGCTGCGCTCAGAATGACAAGTCCCCTTGGAGGGTCTATCGGGGCTATCCATGCTATCAGGGACAAACCGGCGGCCTGTGCGAGTCGTTTACCGGATGCCGGTGGTCCGCGAACTCCGGGTTGCGGGCAGGCCGGTAGATCAGGTGAGGAGAATCGCATTATGGTAACGACTACGATGACGGCGCCTTCCGCCATCCCTGGGCCGCGCACGCTGCCCATCACCGGGTGGCGGCTCAATATGCTGCCCTTGCTGCGCGACCCGATCAATTACATGCAACGTCTGCACCGCCGCTACGGTGATGTAGTCAGCCTCGATCCCGGCGGCGACGAGTTCGTGTTTGTGTTCTCGCCGGAGTTGAACCACCAGGTGCTGAGCGACCAGATGCTGTTCTTCAACGGCGATTTGCAATCGAACTCGGCGGGGATGCGCATCCCGCCCGATTCGGGGGCGGCGCGGTTGTTTTCGGGCATCACCACGATGAACGGGGCCAAGCACACCCAGCAGCGGCGCCTGCTGATGCCGGCCTTCCACAAAAAGCGCATCGCCGGGCTGCACGCCGAGATGATCGCGCTGACCGAGCGGCGGCTGGCCGGCTGGCAGGTGGGCGGGCAGGTGGACCTGCTGCGCGAGATGAAGGGACTGACCCTGTCGGTGGCCGTGCAGACGATCCTGGGGTTGGACCCCGCGCGTGAAGGCGAGCAGGTGCGCGGGCTGATGCAGCAATGGCTGCGGCTGGCGCTGTCGCCGCTCGTGTTCCTGGCGCCCGTGAACCTACCGGGCACGCCGTTCCACCGCATGCTGGTGCTGTCCGACCGGCTGGAACGCGAGATCCGCGGCATGATCGCACGGCGACGGGCCGCGGGCGGCGACCGGGGCGATGCGCTGTCCATGCTCATCGAGGCCCACGACGAGGACGGCACCCGCCTGACGGACAACGACCTGATCGGGCAGACGACGGCGCTGTTCATCGCCGGGCACGAGACGACGGCGAGCGCACTGACCTGGACGCTGTTCCTGCTCGACCAGCATCCCCAGGTGCTGCGCGACCTGCTGGACGAACTCGACGGCGCGCTACACGGCGCCCCGCCCACGCTGGAGCAACTGAACGCCCTGCCGCTGCTCGACCGGGTGATCAACGAAAGCCTGCGCCTGCTTCCGCCGGGCCTGTGGTTCCTGCGCGTGAACACGGCGCCTACCCGCCTCGGCCCCTACGAGGTGCCGGAGGGCCGGCGCATCCTGTGGACGCCGGTGGTCGCTCAACGCAACCCCGACCTCTACCCGGAGCCCGACCGCTTCCGGCCCGCGCGCTGGGAAACCCTCGATCCCGGCCCCTATGCCTACCTGCCGTTCGGCGGCGGGCCGCGCCGCTGCCTGGGCGCGACCTTCGCGCTGACCGAGATGAAGATCGTCCTGCCGATGATCTTGCAGCGGTTCCGCGTCGCGCTGTCGTCGCGCGCCCGCGTGGACCTGGCCCCGGCGCCGCTGGCCGCGCCCAAGGGCGGGATGCCGGTGCGTTTGCTGCCGCCTCGTTCGCGGGTGCATAAGCAGCCGGCGCAGGGCAACATCCGCGCGGTGGTCGATCTTGCGTAGCTGGCTACAACGCCTGTAAGACTCGTCGCCAGGGTGCCGGGGATGCAGAGACCAGCGGGGGCTTCCAGCGGCAGTTCGCATAGATAACGCAAGAAATGAGCGACTGTCGTAATCCAAAGCCCGACCATCGGGCTGTTGCTCCCCGGCGCCCTCCGCCCCGCATTTCGATGCCCAGCTTCTGAGCCGGCGCAAATGCCGCTGGACGATCCGTAACTCTTGACAGTTTTCCCGCCAGTGTTTATATTGCTGATTAGTCAGTTCTGTCTAATCAGAATCCGGATTATCGCCAGGTGATGGCGACGAATCGCCATGATGGGCTAGCGACTACTCGTTTTGCCAGGAGGAGATGATTTACGGATACTGCGTTGCTGCTTTTGGGATTGCTGCGTCAGGCCAGCATGCATGGCTATCAGCTCATGGATTTCATCGAGCGTTACCTCTCCACTTGCACAGACTTGAAGAAGCCGACGGCCTACCTGGCCCTGGAGCGGTTGGCCGAACGCGGTTGGGTGGAAGAGCACGAGGTGCGCGAAGGCAAGCGCCCCCCGCGCAAGGTATATACCATAACCCCGGCGGGTGAGGCCGAATTCCGGAGGCTGCTGGTTGCCAATCTCACCACCTACACGCCCTCTAAGTTCCCGCAGGACCTGGGCCTGGCCTTCGCTGATACGCTGCCGCCTGCCCAGGTTGTGCAACTGCTGGCAGAGCGCAAGGGTATGCTGGAAGCCGAGCTTGCCCGTGCGCGGAGCGCTCCCGCGCATCCCAGCCCGATGCAATTGCTGATCGAACACAGCATCGTGCATCTGGCGAGCGAACTGCACTGGTTGGACAGCGTAACAGCTTACTTTGCCGCAAGAACCGGCAATAGCCCCGGTATGGAGGAAAGGGCTAGTTAGGCGCGGCCACGTGTTCCTGCCGCTGCGCAAACTACGCTAGCGTCGATTCATTTAGTACTCTCCCGATGCGTGGCACGGGCCGGTATGCTTGTCCCGCGCGACCCAGTGTGATCATCATTCAGGAGGCATCATCAAGATGAAGAGTAATACCGATTCGCGCGCAGCGAATCGCATTCTATTGGTGCTGTTCGTCGGGGTTCTGATGGGCGCGCTCGATATTGCCATCGCCGGACCGGCCCTCCCCGCGATCCAGGCCAGTTACCACGTGGACGACCGCGCCATCGCCTGGGTCTTCACGATTTATGTGCTGTTCAACCTCATAGGCACGCCCTTGATGGCCCGGCTCTCCGACGCCCTGGGCCGCAGGTCGATCTACATGCTCGATGTGGCAATGTTCGGGCTGGGGTCGCTGGTGGTGGCGCTGTCTCCCAGCTTCGAGGTGCTCCTGATTGGGCGCGCCGTGCAAGGCCTGGGGGCGGGCGGGATCTTTCCCATCGCCAGCGCGGTGATCGGCGACACTTTCCCGCCGGAGCGCCGCGGCCGGGCCCTCGGGCTGCTCGGGGCCGTCTTTGGTCTGGCGTTTATTATCGGGCCGATCATCGGCGGCATTCTGCTCACCTTTAGCTGGCACTGGCTGTTTCTGGTGGACCTGCCGATCGCCGCCGGGCTGCTCGTCGTGAGCGCGCGGTTGCTCCCGGCCACGCGCCCGGCGCAGCGGCGGCCGTTTGACTGGCCCGGCATGATCGTGCTGGCGGTGTTGCTCAGCGCCATGACCTATGGCCTGAACCAGATCGATAGCGCCCGGTTTGTCCAGAGTCTGACCTCGCTCGACGTCTGGCCGTTCTTGCTGCTGACGGTGATCCTGCTCCCGGTCTTCTGGTTTGTAGAACGGCGCACGAGCAGCCCGGTCCTGCCGGTGAGTCTGTTCGTGTCGCGCCAGGTCGCCCTGGTGGCGGTATTTGCCCTCGGATCGGGCCTGGGTGAAGCGTCGGTCGTCTTCGGGCCTAAGATTTTGAAGAGCGCCTTCGGGGTGACGGAATCGACCGCGAGCTTCATGCTGGTGCCGTTGGTGCTGACCATGGCCATCGGGTCGCCACTCGCGGGGCGCCTGCTGGACCGGCTAGGATCACGCGTTATCGTTTTGGCCGGGAGCGGGTTACTGGCCGCCGGGATGATCACCCTGGGACTCTGGGCACATGATCTGATCCTGTTCTATGTCGGGGCCGGTCTGGTCGGCGTGGCCCTTGGCATTCTACTGGGCGCCCCGCTGCGCTACATTATGCTGGGAGAGGCACCCGCGACGCAGCGCGCGGCGGCGCAGGGAGCGCTCGCCCTCTTTACCAGTACCGGCCAGCTCATCGGCGGGGCGGTGGTCGGCGCGATCGCGGCCTCGCGCGGTGGTGGCGTGGCCGGCTATGAGAACGCCTACCTGCTGGTGGGCGGCCTGGTCCTGTTGCTGACCACGCTGGGCTTCGGCCTGAAAAGCCGGGCCGAAGAGGCCGCCACCATGCACCATAATGTGGCGCCGCCGCTCGGCGAGCCGCAGCAAGGGCGCGCCTAGCGGCGCGGGCGGCACGGTTGACCGAGGCGGATCGGCTGTGTATAATGCCGCTATTCTCTGAAGGGTAGGGGTGCCGATGAGCCACGAAGATTGTTTGCAGGCCGCGCTGGCCGAGGCGCAACGCCTGGGCGCGGGCTATGCCGAGGCGCGCGCCGAAGATCACCGGGTCGAGTCGCTGACCGCCCGCGATACCGCCGTCGAACGGCTGACCAGCGACGTGGACAGCGGCTGGGGCGTGCGGGTTGCGGTGAATGGCGCGTGGGGCTTTGCCTCGACCGCCGATTTCAGCCTGGATGCCGCGCGGGCCACCGCCGCTGAAGCCGTCGCCATCGCGCGGGCGAGCGCGACGCAGCGCCTGACGCCGCTCGATCTCAGCAATATGCCCGCCGAGCAGGGCGAGTACCGGACCCCGGTGGCCCGCGACCCGTTCGCCGTGCCGCTGGCCGAACGCATCGATCTGATGCTGGGCGCGGTGGCCGATGTGCGCGCCGCGCACGCGCGGGTCCATGTCGCGGGCGGGTGGTTGATGCTCTGGGATACGCAAAAGCTGTTCGTCAATACGACCGGAGCGCACCTGGCGCAGCATATCGTCGAAAGCGGGGCCAACCTCTACGCCGTGGCCCTGGCCGGCGACGGCTACAGCTACCGGCGGCAGTACGAGAACGTGGGCCAGGCGGGCTGGGAGTTCATCGAAGGGCTGCGGCTGCGCGAGGAGGCGGGGCGCATTGGCCGCGAGGCGGGCGACCTGGTGGTGGCCGAGTGGGCGCCCGACGGCCCGACGACCGCCGTGGTCGGCTCGGCGATGATGGCGCTGCTGGTCCACGAAAGCTGCGGCCACCCCATCGAACTCGACCGCGTGCTGGGTTGGGAAGCGGCCTTCGCCGGAACCTCGTTCCTGATGCCCGACATGCTCGGCAAATTCCACTACGGCTCGGAGCACGTCAACATCACCGCCGACGCGGTGACACCGGGCGGGTTGGGCACCTTCGGCTGGGACGACGAGGGCACGCCTGCACAGGTGCAGCCCATCGTGCGCGGCGGGGTGTTCTCCGGCTACCTGACCAGCCGGGAGACGGCGCCCGCCATCGGCCAGCGCAGCAACGGCACGGCCCGCGCCACGTCCTGGGGCCGCATCCCCATCGTGCGCATGCCCAACGTCAGCCTCGACGCCGATCCGCAAGGGGCCACACTGGACGAGCTGATCGCCGGGGTGGACGAGGGGCTGTACCTGGAGACGCCGAGTTCGTGGAGCCTGGACGACAAGCGCATGAACTTCCACTTCGCGGTGGAGATGTGCCGCGAGATCAAGGGCGGCAAGCTGGGCCGGCTCTATAAGGCCGCTTCGTTCCAGGACCGCACGCCGCACTTCTGGGGCAGCGTCGCCGCCGTGGGCGGGCCGCAGGCGTGGCGCCTCTGGGGGCTGCCGGGCTGCGCGAAGGGCGAGCCGCTGCAAAGCTGCCATGTGGGCCACGGGGCCGCGCCGGTGCTGGTACACGGGCTGCCCGTGCGCCGGGGGGGATGATGGATACACTACCTGCCGGGCCGGACCGGGCCGTCATGGAAGCGGCCCTGGCCGCCTCGCTCGCCGAGCAGACGGAGATCGTGCTGCTGCGCGACGTGACCGCCGTGACGCGCTACGCCAATTCGGAGATCCATCAGAACGTCTACCAGGACAACAGCCGCGCCGCCGTGCGCGTGGCGGTGGGCGGGGCCACGGCCCGCGTCTACACTAACGACACCAGCCGCGCCGGGTTGACGCGCGCCACCGCGGACGCGACGGCCCTGGCGCGCTTGCAGGCGCCCAACCCGCGCTTCCACTCGCTGCCCGGCCCCGCCGACGGCAGCACGCCGGAGCGCGAGGCGCCGCCCTCGTTCTTCACCGCAACCGCCGAGCTATCGCCGGAGGCGCGGGCCGCCGCCGTGGGCCAGGTGATCGACCTGGCGCGGGCGGAGGGTTACAAAGCCTACGGCACCTACCGCAGCAGCCGCAGCAGCCTGAGCGTCGCCAACTCGCTGGGCGTGCGCGCCCACGCCGCCTTCACGACCGCCTACCTCAAGGCCCTGGTGGAGAGCGGGGCGGGCACCGGCTACGCCGACGCGCTGAGCCGCGACGCCGCCACGATTGACCCGGCGGCGGTGGGCGCGGTGGCCGTCGCCAAGTGCCGCCTGAACGACGACCAGCGCGAGATCGCGCCCGGCGAGTACGCCGCCGTGTTCGAGCCGAACGCCGTGGCCGACATGGTGCGCTTCCCGGTGCTGTTCGGGCTGGGGGCGCGCGAGTACCAGGACGGGCAGTCGTTCCTGTCGGGGCGCATGGGCGAAGCGGTCAGCGGGCCGAACTGGACGCTGTGGGAAGACCCGCACGACCCCCGCGCCATGCCGCTGGCGATTGACGCCGAGGGCATGCCGGCGGTGCGCGTGCCGCTGATCGACAAGGGCGTGGGGGTGGGGGTGGTTTACGACAGCGAAACCGCCGGACTGGAGCCAGGCCGCCGCTCCACCGGCCACGCCGCCGACCCGTTCGACTCCATCGAGCAGACCAACCCGCTGCCCGGCCACCTGGTCATGCCCACCGGCACGGAGACCACCCTGGAGCTGGCGCGCGGCCTGCAACGCGGCATCCGGGTGACCCGCTTCCACTACACCGGCTGCCCGGACCCCAAGCGGGTTATCGCCACGGGCACCACGCGCGACGGCACGTTCCTGGTGGAGCACGGCGAGATCGTGGCCGCGCTCAAGAACCTGCGCTTCGAGATGAGCGTGCTCGACCTGATGGCGGGCATCGAGGCGTGGGGCGCGGGCAAGTGCTGCCAGGACTGGTGGGCGGCCAACGGCATGGGCGGCACCACCTACTACCTGCCCAGCCTCCGCTTCGCCCGCGCCCG
>CBJNAR010000128.1:0-7661 GCA_966434075.1 uncultured bacterium | reverse complement strand
GGTACTGCCTCCTCAAGGGGGTGGGAGACTAGGCCGTCGCGGGTCTCTCTTTTTTTGCCCTTTTGCGGCCCCGGTAATTGCTACCGGGGCCTTTTTTATACCCGCGTCCTGGCTGGGAAGGCGCCCGTCTGGCGCGAAAGTTGCTTTGATCCACCGGGGTGCCCGAATGCCGGGCGCCGGTAGTCCAACCCCAAGGAGGTTACTAACCCGATGGATACAAGCAGCAAGCAGAGCCAGGGCGGGCAGGGTTCGCCCACCGGCGTGAGCGACGAGGCGTATGACCTGATGACCACCCTCAGCAACAAGCTCCAGGAGCTGTGGCGTGTCGAGCAATTCGCCCAGGATCAGAAGCGTGGCAGCCGCCAGGTCTGGGAGTTGATTCGCCGGCACGATCAGGAAGAAGTACAGGCCCTCCTCCAGGAACTGAAGAAGAGCCTGCAATAGCAAGGCATAGCGAATCCATGAATGTCACCGGGCTGCCGGGGCGCCCGGCCTACGGATTAATCGCGCTCGATCTGGACGGCACCTTGCTGGACAGTCGAGCGCGTATTAGTGCCGGGAACGCCGCGGCGATTCGCGCGTGCCACGCGGCAGGTGTGCGCGTTACGCTCGCCACGGGCAAGCTGCTGGCCGCCACCCGCGGCATGTGCCGGGAACTCGGCATCACCGAGCCGCAAATTACGGCGAACGGCGCCGTGATCATCAACGTCGCGCCGGAAGAAGTCCTCCATGTGGACCCGCTGCCGGTCGCCGGCTACCAGGCAGCCATGGCCGCGCTCGCCGAGTACGGCTTGCCGCAAGCCGCCTACACCCCGTTTGCCATCCACACGCCCCGGCCCGATCCTCGCCTCGACGTGCTGGTCGCCATCCACGAGCCGCCCCCGCGGGTTGTGCCCGATATTGCCACCCGCGCCGGCATGGACGGCGCGCCCTTCGTGAAGGTGCTGACCGTGCTGGAGCAGGGCCGGCCCGACACGCCCGCCATCGAAGCCGCCTTACGCGCTCGCTTCGAGCCGGCGCTCACCGTCGTGCGCACCAGCGCGCTCTTTTTCGAGTTCCTGGCTCCCGGCGTGGACAAGGGCCGCGCTCTGCGCCGGTTGGCCGCCATGCTCGGTCTGCCCATCGACCAGGTGCTGGCGATTGGCGACAGCTACAACGACCTGGCGCTGCTGGAAGCGGCGGGGCTGGGTGTGGCCATGGCCAACGCGCCGCCCGAAGTCCAGGCCGTCGCCGATGCAGTGACGCTGGACAACGACCACGACGGCGTGGCGGCGGCTCTCTATCGTTATGTGTTACCCGGCGTGGCGCCGTCCGGCGCGTAGGCGGCGCAGAGCATCCCGAAGTAGGTCGGCGCCTGGTACGACAGCAGCTCTCCGCGCATCGGCGTGTGCTCGATGGCGCCCTTCAGGATCACGATCTGCCAGAGGCCGTCGGGCTTGGCCGCTTCGATGAAATCCTCATCGAGGTGCATCAGCCGGTCCAGGTCTTCCGCGCGCACGGCATCGGCCACCAGCTTATCGAAGCGGGCCGAGGCCGGGTCGTAGCCGTAGGGGCCGTCAGCCTGGTGGGCGTGGCCCAGGTCCGAACTGGCGATCAGCCCGACCCGCTTGCCCGACTCCGCCGCCGCCTCGGCGATGCTGCGTCCGAACGCCACAAGCTGTTCCAGCGGCAACTGCCGCGACGGCGTCACCACCACAATCTCGGGTGGCGGCGTGGCCCGCCCGCCCATGAACCAGAGCGGGATGAGCGCGCCCCAATCGAGCGGCAAGCAACTCGCCTCGCCGCTGCTCGACCCGTAGCCCACCAGGCCCACCGGCACGTCCTTCGCATGCGCGGCCTCGGCGATGGCGTAGGCCAGATCGCGATCGATGGTCAGGCTTAATTCAATATGCCCTTGCGGGTTCTCGTCGTCGTCGTTCAGATCGCCGAAGGCCGTCTCGGTCACGCTCACGCACATCAAGCCGCTGACGCGAATGCCGTGGGGTGTGATGACGACCACCGTGTCGGGCCGGGCCGCCGCCATGCGCCGGCCCAGGTCCTCCATGGCCGCGCGCGTTTGCGCAGCCAGGTCTCGCTCCGCGCCCGCGAGTTCGGGCACCACCATCCCCCCATGCGGGGCGATGCAGGCGAAGACCAGTCCTCCTTGCAATTTTGCCGTCTCCATAGTAAGATAAGCTCTCCTTATTGCCGGCTCCGGCGCATTGCGCCATCCTTTGTCGCCGATTATACCATACGGCTGGGTATTGTTCTTGCTGCATATGGATGTATAATGGCAAGGGCTTTACCAGGAGGCCCCCACACTTGACCGTGGAGGAGGTGGTTAAGGTTAGAACCGGGCCAACGCATCTAACGGACTTCACCGTATTAACCCCATCCGTTTTGTCCCAAGGAGGAGAGTAATTACCATGTCTAAAAAGCGTTGGGGAATGCTGATCCCCATGATCGTGATGTTGAGCCTGTTGCTGGCGGCGTGCGGCGCCGAGCCTACGGCGACCACGGCGCCCGCCGCGGCCACTGATACCCCGGCTGCCGCCGCCGCGGCCACTGATACGCCTGCTGCCGCGGCCCCGACCAATACCACTGCGGCCGCCGCACCCACCGATACGCCGGCTGCTGCCGCCGCCACGGCCACCGAGGCCACGGCCGGTACCACGCCGACCACTGGCGGCGCCCCCGCGAAGACCGATTACAGCAAGGTGGGCCCCGAACTGGTCAATGCCTTTGCCGGCCAGTACAAGGGCACCAAGGTCAGCATGTTTGGCCCCTTCACGGGTGACGACGAGGTCAAGTTCAACAACTCGATGAAGGACTTCGAGCAGGCTACCGGCATCGATATTCAGTATGTCGGCGACAAGCAGTTTGAAACGACGATCAACGTCCGCGTCGAGGGCGGCAGCCCGCCCGATATCGCCGACTTCCCCCAGCCGGGTCTGCTCGCCAGCATCGCCAAGTCGGGCAAAGTGCTGGATGCCAACAAGCTGGTCAACCCCGACTGGCTGAAGCAGAACTACAACCAGGGTTATCTGGATACCGCCACCGTCGATACGCCGAGCGGCAAGATCCTGGGTGGCATCTTCCAGCGTGTGAACGCCAAGGGCCTGGTTTTCTACCCGAAGAAGGCGTTTGACGCCGCCGGCTACAAGACGCCCACGACCTGGGATGAGCAGACGAAGCTGATGAACGATATCGTCGCTGATGGCGACACCCCGTGGTGCATCGGTATCGCCAGCGGCACAGCCACCGGCTGGCCGGCCACCGACTGGGTTGAGAATATCATGCTGCGCACCACCTCGACGGAGAACTACGACAAGTGGACGCGCGGCGAGCTGCCGTTCACCGCGCCCGAAGTCAAGAAGGCCGTCCAGATGATGGCCGACATCTGGTTCAACGACAAGTATGTCTATGGCGGCCGCCAGCAGATCGTCAGCACCGATTTCGGCGCCTCCGTGGCTCCCATGTTCCAGGATCCGCCGAAGTGCTGGCTGGTCAATCAGGGCAACTTCATCACCAGCTACTTCGAGACGGCCAAGCCCGGCGTGAAGGGCGGCGTGGATTACGACTTCTATTATCTGCCGCCCATCGACCCGCAGTACGGCAAGCCGGTGGAGTTCGGTGGTGACATCATGACCGCCTTCAACGACCGGCCCGAAGTGCGCGCGGTGCTCCAGTACTTCAGCACCTTTGACGGCGTCAAGGGCTGGGTGCAGCAGGGCGGCGCTATCGCGCCTCAGAACGACTCCGATCTGGCCGCGTACGGCAGCGACATGGACCGCAAGGTCGCCCAGACCCTGCTCGGCGCCAGCGTTGTCCGCTTCGACGGCTCCGACCTCATGCCGGGCGCCGTCGGCGCCGGTACCTTCTGGAAGGCCATGACCGACTTCGTCAGCGGCAACGCCAACATCGATCAGGCGTTGCAGGAGGCGCAGGCGGGCTGGGCCAGCGTCAAGAAGTAAGCCGTCGGGCTGATCGGAATCCGCGTGGCGATTGTCGCCGGGAACTCTCCCCGGCGGCAATCGCCACACAATATAGAAACCGGGGTGGCCTTGTCCTGAAATGCACTGCGAGTCCGGATGCCCGTCGTCCTCAATGACAGGAGATCTGAGATGCAAGGTACGATTGAACTGAATTCAGAGAAAACCCCGCCGCCCGCTGTAGGAGGTTGGGCGCCCGGACGATTCTTTGCCGCCCTTGTGGGCCTGATCGTCACGCTGGCGATCCTCTGGTTCGGGTTTGACTTCTTGCGCAGCAACAACCTCAATGGCTTGGTTGCCGGGCTGATTGCCATCATCTGGGGCGTCGGCGGGGTCGCGGCCCTGTTCACCGTGGCGAATATGCTCGTCGAAGCGCTACCCGAAGGCTGGCGCGCGCTCCTCCAACCTTACGTCTTTGTCGGTCCCGGTGTATTGTTACTGGCGGCCTTCCTGTTGATCCCCCTGCTCCTCACCATATATCAGAGTCTCTTTGGTCCCAGTTCGACCGACTTTGTCGGCCTGAGCAATTATGCATCCGTTTTCACCGACCGGGGAATGCTCGAATCCTTCCGCAACAACCTGCTCTGGCTTTTCCTCGGAACCGCCGCCTGCGTTATACTGGGATTGCTGATCGCGGTTCTCGCGGATCGCAGTAAATTTGAGGCGGTCGCCAAGGCCCTCATCTTTCTGCCCATGGCGATCTCCTTCGTCGGCGCTGGGGTGATCTGGCGCTTCGTCTACGACTATGCGCCGCCGGGCGAACAGCAAATCGGCCTGCTGAACGCAATCGTGGTCGCGTTTGGCGGGCAGCCGCAAGGCTGGGTCACCACTGAGCCGTGGAACAACCTGTTCCTGATCGCCGTGCTCGTCTGGATGCAAACTGGCTTCGCCATGGTCCTCTTCTCAGCGGCCCTCAAAGGTGTGCCGGGCGATCTGCTCGAAGCCGCCCGGATCGACGGGGCCACCGAGGTCCAGGCTTTCTTCCGTATTATTATTCCCTATATCCAGGGCACCATCATCACCGTCACCACCACTATTGCTATCTTCACCCTGAAGATTTTCGATGTGGTCATCGTCATGACCGGCGGCCAGTACGGCACGGAGGTAGTGGCAACGGAGTTCTACCGCCAATTCTTCACCAACCGCAACTTTGGCTATGGCTCCGCAATCGCCATCGTGCTCTTCATTGCGGTGATCCCCGTGATGGTCTACAACCTGATGCAATTACGCAAACAGGAGGGATTCTAATGGCCGCCCTACAACCTGCCGTAGCGACCACCCAGCAGCGCGCCGTGCCCACTCGCCGCCAGTTCCCCTGGGGCCAGGTCCTGGTGAACCTCGTGCTGGCGCTGATTTGTCTGGTGTGGACCATCCCGACGATCGGTCTCCTGATCTCCTCGGTGCGCCCCCGCGAGGACATCTCCACCTCTGGGTGGTGGACGGTGTTCCCGCATCAGGCCTGGACAAGCACCAACCAAGTGCAATTGGAAAAGGGCATCGCGCTGGATCAACCGGTCACGGTCAACGGCGTGAGCGTGACCGACGACCAACTACGCGCCGGGTATAAGCTCCCCAACGGCGATCGGCTCATCTGGGCGAACCGCCGCAACCGGCTCGTGGCTGTGCAGAGCCAGCAGTGGACGATGAACCTCAACTTCAATCTGGACAATTACCAGAGTGTGTTGGTCGGCCAGCAGTACAAATACACGCTGCCCGACGGCACCGTGCGCGTGGATCAGGGCCAGGACTTGAGTGCAGCCTTCATCACCACGATCGTGGTCGCCGTGCCGGCCACGGTGATCCCGATCCTGATCGCCGCGTTTGCCGCCTACGGGTTCGCCTGGACGCGCTTCCGCGGGCGCGCGATCATGTTCGCCATGGTGGTCGCGCTGCTGGTCGTGCCCCTCCAGGTGGCGCTGATCCCCTTGCTGCGCGCGTATACGGCGCTGGGCGTCAACGGCACTTACCTGGCCCTGTGGCTGGCGCACACCGGCTTCGGCTTGCCATTGGCAACCTATCTGCTCTACAACTACATCAGCACGCTGCCGCGCGAGGTGCTGGAGTCGGCGTTCATCGACGGCGCCTCGCAATTCACCATCTTCACGCGATTGATTCTGCCCCTGTCGGTGCCGGCGCTCGCGTCGTTCGCCATCTTCCAGTTCCTCTGGGTCTGGAACGATTACCTGGTGGCGTTGATCTTCCTGGGCACGCAGGGCGGTGGGCAGCAGGTACTGACCATGCGCCTGGCCGGTATCTCCGGCTCGCGCGGGCAAGACTGGTATCTGTTGACAGCCGGCGCCTTCATCTCCATGGTCTTGCCGCTCACCGTGTTCTTCGCGCTCCAGCGCTACTTCGTGCGCGGGTTGCTGGCCGGCTCGGTGAAGGGCTAGGCGGCATCCGGGACGCGCCCCGGCAGGCCGGCCTGTGGGAGCGCGCCCCGGCGATCGTCTATCGGCAATGGCTGCATGACGCTGCAGCTCAAGGATTCCAAGTAAGGAGACAACCATGAGCGATCAGCCGTTATTCCAAAATATGGACGAAGAAGAACGCATCTACGCGCCGGAACAGTTACCGCCCGAGGAGCAAGCCCGCGTGCGCGCCGACGAGGGCCGGGTGCGCGTGGACCCGGAGGAACCCCCGACGGCTGCTCCCGTGGCGAACATGGGTAACGCGCCGAGTGCGGCCATGGCGCCGCCCAGCGACGAGTTCGCGCAGTTGAACGCGGTCTCCACCGACCCGGATATCAACCCGGCCAATCAAATCGATCCCGATCGCCAGTAGCGTGCCCGTGCCGGCGCCGTGACCCACCACCGGGCTGCGTTCCGGCCCGGCGGCGTCAGGTGCCCGCCGCACAAACCACCGAGTCCCCGGCGGATCGCTCCGTGCGGGGACTCACGGCTTTCCGGGGTACGCCTGGGGGTCGGCGGCCTCGTGTGCCCGGCCTGTCACCACCCGCCTCTTCCGTCGCCTCGCACCCTTGTAGTATAATATGAGCGAAGCGCGAGGGTATCGCCATGATTGCACACCATGCGGAAATTGCCTTGCAGCCAGGGGTCGTGGTGGCGCCGCTGAGTGATCTGGCCGGGGTCCAGGCCCCGGACGGCCGGCTCCTATCCCCTGAGCGCCTGGGCCTCGGCCTGGTCCAGACATGTGCTCCGGGCGGCGATGTCTGCGTCCGCTGGTTGGATGCCGGACTGGATCTGTGGGTGGCCGGCGAGGAATTGCGGGTGCTGGCTGCCGGCAGGCACGTAGTCAGCCTCTGGCGGCGCGATCAGCAGGGGCGGCGCATCCTGCGGGGCCGGTGCCTCGCGGCGCTCCAGCATGACTGGACGGTTGAACTTCTGCCCCGCCGCATCATCCGCGCCGTGCAGGATACCGGTCTCTGCTGGACTTTCCTGTTCAACCCCATCACCCACGAAGTCGATCCGCCCTGGATCGAGGCGGCCAGCGACGACGCCGCGGAAGCCCTCGTCGCGGCCGATCTTGCCATGGAGCAGGTGCTGCCGGAACGCCAGGCGGCCCGCGCCCTAAGCCTCACGCTCCACGCCATCCTCCATCCCACTCACCTGAAACGCGTCTCGTAATCCTCGTTCTCCCTTCCCGCGCCGGGAAGGGGCCGGGGGTTAGGCCCGTCCCTATTGCCCGTCCAGCATCATCACGGCGCCGGGCGCCAGGGTGAAGGCCAGATCG
>CBJNAR010000127.1:0-7718 GCA_966434075.1 uncultured bacterium | reverse complement strand
ATGCCCGCGCGCACCCGCGGCGTGAGCAGGGCCGGGTTGGCGACATAGCGGCGCATCATGGCGTCCGGGCCGGCCAGCCGACTCAGCACGGCGGCCAGCAGATCGCCCAGCGGGCCGACACCGAGGATCTGGCGGAGGGGCGGCCCGACGGCGACCGGGCGCCCGCCGTCCACCAGCACCAGGCGGGCAACGCGGTCCGGATAGGTCGCGGCGAACACGCGGGCGATGGCGGCGCCCATCGAATTGCCCACGACGGTGATGCCCGCCGCGACGCCCATGGCGTCGCAGAAAGCGCCGACCCAGGCGGCGTAGGCCGGGTAGCCGGGGCGGGGCAGGGGCGCGGTACGTCCGAAGCCGGGCAGATCGGGCGCCAGCACGTGGAAGTCGCGGCCCAGGTCCGCGAGGTTACGGCCCCAGTGGAGCGCGGCGTTGCCCAGGCCGCCGTGCAGCAGCACCAGGGGCGGCGCAGCGGTCGAACCGGCGCTCCAGTAGTGACAGGGTCGCTCCTGTACCGGGATGGTCGCGACCTGGACGGTGGGCGCAGTCAAGGCGCTACTTGCTGGCGAGGGCGCGGCGGGCGATCTCGCTGCCCGGTTCCTGGGTGGCGGCCAGCAACTCCATCAACTCGTTGAAGTCCTCGCGGCTGAAGCGCAGGAACATCTCGATGCCGCGGTTGAAGACCTGCACAAAGTCGCGCATTTGCTCCAGCCGGGCGCGCAATTCCTGCGTGTCCTCGCCCGCCGCTTCGGTGGGCTGCGCCTTGCCGTTGGGGCTGGGATGGGACGGGGGCAGCAGCGACAGCGTGTCGCTGAAGGCTTCGATGATCGGCTCGACCTCGCGCTTGCGCCGCTCGCGCACCACGTTCTTGAACCAGCGCCAGGGGTCTTCCTCGGCCACGAAATACTGCTTGCGGTCGCCCTTGCGGTGCTGGCGGTGGACCACGCCCCAACTCATTAGCGCGCGCAGGTTCATGCTCACGTTGCCCCGGCTGATGTTGAGGCGCTCCATGATCTCGTCGGCGGTCAGCGGCTGGCCGGTGATGTAGAGCAGGGCGTGGATCTGGCCCATGGTCTTGTTCAGGCCCCAGACCGTCACCAGGTCGCCCCACTCGTTGATAAACCGGTCCTGGATTTCGTCGATGGTGTTGGGCATCCTCAGTCACCTGTGTGCGGCGACCTCTCCGCACACAGGCCGCCGAAAATGAATTTTCAATACATTCTGAAACTATTTTAGCATACATGGTCATGGAAGTCAAGATGTCAACGATTAACGGCTACCGGCAATTACAACCGGCGATGCGGCTTTCCCTGGCGCCCGGCCTGGCGTATAATGCGCCGTGTGGATCGCCGGTTAGCACGGGGAGGAATACGCGCCTTGGTTGACATAATCAATAACGCGGCGGCACTGATCGCGGCGGTGGAACAGGCGGAAGGGGCGGAGCGCCCCAGCACCGGCCTGATCCGCGACTACCTGGCGCGGCGGCGCGCTGCCGGGCATCCGCTGCCGGAAGTGGCCGGCGACCAGGTGACGTTCCTCTACGTGGGGCGGCGGGGCGGCCCGGCCACGCGTGTCGTCTTCTCGTCGGAGCGTGACGGCTGGCCGGAAGATACGCCGTTCTTGCAGCGGGTAGGGGCGAGCGCGCTCTACTACCACGTCGAGCACCTGGACCCGGCGGCGCGCTTCCTCTACCGCTACGTGGTGAACGGGCGCCGCGTGGCCGACCGGCTGAACCCGCACCAGGCGCTGAAAGAGCGGTGGGCGCCCAAGTCGGAACTCTGCATGCCGGCGTACCGTCCCGCGCCGCAGCGTAACCCGCAGCCGCACGTCCCCGATGGGCAGCTTACCGAGCATATCATCCCCTCGGCGGCCCTGGGCCAGGAACGCGTGCTTTACGTCTGCACCCCGCCCGGCTACGACCCGGCGGCGGGCGGCGACTATCCCCTCGTGCTGTTCCACGACGGCGAGGGCTACATCGAGTACGCGGGCGCGCCGGCGATCCTGGCGAACATGATCGCCGCCGGGCAGATCCCGCCGCTCGTGGCGGTGTTCGCGCCGCCCGTGGACCGGCGGCGCGAATACAGCCTGTCGGACGCCTACGTCACGTTCTGCGCCGAGGAGATCCCGGCGTTTGTGGCCCAGACCTATCCCGGCGTCAGCCGCGACCCGGCGCGCCGGGCCGTCATCGGGGCGTCGCTCGGCGGCCTGATTTCGGTCTACATCGCCCAGCAGCGGCCCGATGTATACGGGTTAGTAGGCAGCTATTCGGGCGCCACACGCTACGACGATTACCGGGTCGAGCGCGAACTCGCCTCGGCCCCGCCGCGGGCCGCGCGCTTCCACCTGGTCGCCGGACTGTATGAGCGCTGCCTGAACCACCCGCACGGCGCGCCCGGCGGCCCCTGGGACCTGCTGGACAACCAGCGCCGCCTGGCCGCCGTCCTGGCCCGCCTCGGCATCGCCCACGCGGCCCACGAATACCCCGACGGCCACAACTGGGGCTTCTGGGCCGATCACCTGCCGGAGGGGCTGGCGTGGCTCTTCGCGTAGCCGTCAGCCGTCAGCTATCAGCCGTCAGAAGTTACGAGCAGAGGTACTGGTAGGTTATTGAGACCTGACGGCTGACGGCTGATAGCTGACGGCTAGCTGTGCTGCTTGCCGGGGCCTTCGTGGCGGCTGCCGCGGCGGGCGGCGCGGCGGCCTTCGGGCGTCAGCCAGGGCTCGTCGGTCCACTGCAGTTCGGCGCGGCCAATGACGACGGTATCGCCCGGCGCTACCCCGGCCTCGGTCAGCGCCCGGCTGATGCCGCTTTTCTCCAGGATGTTTTGCAGCCGGTCCAGCGACTCCTCGTTGTCCATGCGCGTCATGTTGACCAGGCGCTCGATGCGTGTGCCGAACACTCGGTAGAAGCCATCCTCGACCTTCGTAACGGTGAAGTCGTTTTCGTCGAGGGTCGGGCGCAGCCGGTGGGTGACGGCTTCCTCGTCCTCGCGCACGGGCGCAGGCGGCGCGGGGGCCAGGGCTTCCCGCGGCGGCAATTCGCGCAGTTCGGCGGCGGTGCGGCGCACCAGTTCGGGCACGCCCTGGCCGGTGGCCGCCGAGATCGCCAGCACCGGGTAGCCGTGCGTGGTGAACCAGGTGCGCAGCTTGGGCCAGCGCTGCTGGACCTCGGGCAAGTCCATCTTGTTGATCACCACGATCTGCGGGCGGGTCGCCAGGGGCGCGCTGTACTCGGCCAGTTCGTGATTGATGCGCTGGAAATCGGCGAGGGGATTGCGCTCAGGGAGATCCGCGCCTTCGAGCGCGGCCAGGTCTTCCTCGGTGACGCCGGGGTACAGGCCCGACGCGCCGTCGATCAGGTGGATCAGCAGGCGGCAGCGCTCGACATGGCGCAGGAACTCCAGCCCCAGCCCGGCCCCGCTGCTGGCGCCCTCGATCAGGCCGGGGATGTCGGCCACGACGAACGCCTCGTCGTCCACGGCCACGACGCCCAGTTGCGGCTCCAGCGTGGTGAACGGGTACTCGGCGATCTTGGGCTTGGCGGCGCTGATTTGGCTGAGCAGGGTCGACTTCCCGGCGTTGGGATAGCCCACCAGGCCCACGTCGGCGATCAGCTTGAGCTCCAGCAGCAGCGTGCGCCCCTGGCCCGGCTCGCCGTTCTCGGCGATGCGCGGGGCCTGGTGGACCGGCGTGGCGAAGTGGACGTTGCCCAGCCCGCCGCGCCCGCCCTTCGCCACCACCAGTTGCTGCCCCGGCTCGGTCAGGTCGAACTGCTCCATGCTGGTGACGGTCGGATCGATGATGTCCTCCTCGACCACCTGCACGACGGTGCCGGGCGGCACGTCGATAAACAGGTCGGCGCCGTTGGCGCCGTGCTGCTTCTTGGCGCGGCCGTTGCCGCCGTTGGGCGCGTCGAAGTGCTGCTTATGATAGAACGGCACCAGGGTGTTCAACTCGGGATTGACCCGCAGGATGACCGAGCCACCCCGCCCACCGTCGCCGCCGTCGGGGCCGCCGTTGGGGATGTAGCGTTCGCGCCGGAAGGACGCGCTGCCGTCGCCGCCCTTGCCCGCCTTCACATAGATTTTCGCTTTGTCGTAAAACATGATCGCCCCTTCATTATTTTGCTCTGGCTCTGGCTCTGGTATGTATATAGTATACGTGCGGTGAGCAAGTTCCGGGCCTGCTATTCGGGGGCGAGCAGGGCCGCGGCGGCCTGGATCGAGGCGCGCTCGGACTCGTGGGTCAGGGCGGTGGCGGCGGTGGCGAGGGGCAGCCAGTGGGGGATATCGAGCTCCGGGGGTTGGGGCGCCGCGGGACCACTATCGGGGTCCACGGCGATGAGGAAATGGTCCACCACCTTGGTCGTCGGGCGCCCGCTGCGCCCGGTGATGGGGTAGCGGATGGTGCGGATGAAGCGCACGATCTGCCCGCGCACGCCGGTTTCTTCCTCCAGTTCGCGCAACGCGGCGGCTTCCGCCGTCTCGCCGGGTTCAAGGTGGCCCTTGGGCAGCGACCAATCGCCGTAGCGCGGGCGCTCCAGGCAGAGCACCTCCCAGCCGCCGTCCGCCCCCCGGCGCACGGGCACGCCCCCGGCGGAGTGCTCCTCCTCGCCGTGGGCCGTGTGGATGGCATACTGCTCGTCGCTCATGCCGGGGCTTCCGCCAGGGCGATCAGGTCGTCCCAGCCGGCCAGCAGCGGATTGGCCCCCGCGGCCCGCAACTCGGCGGCGGCGGTCGCGCCCCAGGGCACGCCGCTCGGGCGCACCCCGGCGGCCGGAGCGGCGGCCGGGTCGCTCGCCGCATCGCCCACATAGGCGACGTGATCGGGATGGGGCGCGCGCCCCAGGTGCTCCAGGGCGCAGAGCAGGGGATCGGGGAACGGCTTGTGCCGGGCGGTATCCTCCAGCCCGATCACCGCGCCAAAGTAGGGGCCGAGCTTGTGCAGGTTCAGGCCCATCTCGAGGATGCCGTGGCGCTTGCTGCTGACCAGGCCCAGGGCCACTCCTGCGGTCTGCAACTGCTCCAGCATCTCGCGCGTGCCCGGCACCAGGTGCGCCAGCCGGTCGTGCCAGGCGTGGTTGTGCTCCTGGTAGGTGGCGTAGAGCAGTTCGCCCTTGCCGGGCGCGTAGGCTTCCAGGGCGGGGACCAGCGGCAGGCCGATGGTCGGCAGCACCGCCTCGCGCGGGATGGGCGCCCCGCAGTGGACTTCCGTGCAATGTTGCCAGGACGCCACGATCAGGTCCATCGTGTCGATCAGCGTGCCGTCCAGGTCGAAGATAACGGTGTGCAGCATACGAGTGGTCGGTGGTCAGTGGTCAGTGATCAGTAAGACGACGAAATTCCGCTACGAAGTTATACCACGCACGTGGTAAGCAGCGCAAACGTACGTCTTTCTACTGACCACTGACCACCGGCCACTGACCACTATTCGAGGTAATCCTTCAGCTTTTTGGCGCGCGACGGGTGGCGCAGGCGGCGCAGGGCCTTCGACTCGATCTGGCGGATGCGCTCGCGGGTGACGCCGAACTCGCGGCCCACCTCTTCCAGCGTGCGGGCGCGCCCGTCCTTCAGGCCGAAGCGCAATTGCAGCACCAGCCGTTCGCGCTCGTTCAGCGAGTCGAGGGCCAGGGCCACCTGCTCTTTCAGCAGGCGGTTGGAGGCGGCGTCGGCGGGGGCCAGCGCCTTGTGGTCCTCGATGAAATCGGCCAGGTGCGTGTCCTCTTCCTCGCCGATGGGCGTCTCCAGCGACACCGGCTCCTGGCTGATCTTGATGATCTCGCGCACGCGCTCGGCGGACATATTGAGGTCCTGGGCCATCTCCTCGGAGGTCGGCTCGTGGCCGAGTTCCTGCGACAGGCGGCGCTGGGCGCGGACGACGCGGTTGATCGTCTCGACCATATGCACAGGGATGCGGATCGTGCGCGCCTGGTCGGCGATGGCGCGGGTGATGGCCTGGCGAATCCACCAGGTGGCGTAAGTGGAGAACTTGAAGCCCTTGGTGTAGCGGAACTTCTCCACCGCGCGGATCAGGCCGATGTTGCCCTCTTGCACCAGGTCGAGCATGGTCATGCCGCGCCCGATGTACTTCTTGGCGACGCTGACCACCAGGCGCAGGTTGGCCTCGGTCAGGTGGCGGCGGGCCGCGGTCGAATCGGCGATAATATCGGTCCAGTAATAGCGCAGGTGCCCGGCCATCGCGGTCAGCATGGCGGCCAGGTCGGTCTCCAGCGGCCATTCCCAGGCATCGACGCGGGCGCGCAGGGGCGCGGGCAAGAGCTCAAACAGCAGCAGCGTGTGGCGCAGGTCGTCCTCCAACTGCTGCGAGTGGTGGCCCATCTGGTTCGCCACGCCCTTGAGCACCGTGGGATCGAGTTGCGAGGTCGGGATGATCGCCGTGAGTACGTCGTGGCGCGTGGGCGGCAGCGAGCCGCCGTACTGCGCGCAGTAGACCTCTTCGGCCAGCATCCAGCCCCGGCGGAGTTCGTTGTAGACCTCGCGGCAGATGAGCGTGCCGGGCATGGTGGCGGCGGGCCCTAGCCCCAACTCGCTCAGGTTGGCGACGAGCTGCTCCAGGAAGATGCCGCGCTCCATGCGCTTCGCCAGGGCGATCTCGGCGTCGGCGGTCAGCAGCGGCACGCGCCCGATCTCGCGCAGGTAGAGGCGCACGGGGTCGTCGGTGCCCACGCCGTCGAGGTCGGCGGTGAGGTCGACCATGATCGGGCTGCCGGGACCGGGGGTCTCGGTGGGCGGCGCCGGGGGCCACTCGGCCTCGTCGATGATCTCGACGTTGAGGTCCAGCAACTCGGCGTAGATCTCGTCCACCTCGGCAATGTGCGTCTCGGGGGCGGGTTGGACCTGGAGAATCTGGTCGGCCGTCACAAAGCCCTGCCGGCGGGCACACTCCAGCAACTCGGCCACATCGCCGCCGGCGCCGGAGTCCTCGTCGGGCCGGGCGGGCAGGTCGCACGCGGCGACCGTTTGCCCGTCCTCCCCCAGCATAAAGGTGGCCCAGGGGGGGATGTCGTCCAACTCGGCGCCGTCGCCGGTCGCGAGTAGATCCCCTTCCTCGCCAGACGGGCTCCCAAGTTCCGCGCCTGGTTCTTCCGCAGGAGTGTAACGTTTGACCATACGAACCTCCTCTGGTGCTGCTGAATGGCCCCGATGAATGGTGTTGCGGGTTATCTCCGTGCCGATAACCCTCTCCTCCTGTCAGCGCTTGCTTTGCGCCGGTGTGGTGCACCGGCGGCGGACCAACTCCGCGCTCAACCACCTCATCGCCTGGGCGTGGGTCAATCCCGGCTGTCCCGGAAAACGGTACTACGGGCGGGCGTATATTGCAGCAGTTGCGGGCGCATCTGTTCGAGCACCCCGTGCAGCCGTGCGATCGTTTCTGCGTCCCCAGTAGTCTGGGCTTCGGTGAGCAGCAACTGGCATTGTTGCAGCCACAAGTGATCGTCATAGGCGCTCAGCCGGCGCATGCGTTGGGTTAGCTCGCCCGCCAGGCTGAAGGGATAGATGTAGGGTTCGAGTTCGGCGCGCGCCAGCAGGAAATCGTAATGCTCCTGCAGCGTGGGATCGACGGCGTCGCGGATGGCGGCGCGGTCCTCCGGGGTCAGCGTGGCGCCGGGGCCGGGCGGCGGCAGGGTCGAGACGACCTGGGCCAACGTCTCGGCGATCATGCGGTTTTCGCTGCGCGTGAAGCCGCCCGGTGGGGGCGCC
>CBJNAR010000126.1:0-7732 GCA_966434075.1 uncultured bacterium | reverse complement strand
TCTTTAAAGGATCCAGGGCCGCAGGCCCGGCGCGCGAGAGCGCGAGAGGGCCGGCGGCGGCCCTCTCGCAGAAACAGGGTGGCAGGGGCGGGCCCTACCTTGTCACGGCGCGGGGCAGTACGGCGCGGCGTGGCGGCTCGCGACCGAGGCGCTGGCCCTGGCCCGGTCGATCAACCACCCGGAATGGCAGGTGCTGAGCCTGACGGCGCTGGCGCTGGCGGCATTCGACCTGGGCGACCTGGCCGGGGCGGGCGCCCGGCTGGAGCAGGCGCTGGACATGGCCCGGCCCGCCGGGGCGCGCCAGTGCGAGTTGCGTCTCGCCGCCCTGCTGGCGACCGTGCGCGCGCAACAGGGCGACCTGCCTGCCGCCGCGGCGCTGCTGGACCCCATGCAGCCGGCCATTGGCCGGGCGACGAACACCTGGGAGCGGCAGGCGACCTACGCCATGGCGCTCATCGAGCAGGCTCGCCGCCACCCCGCGCGGGCGCTGGACCTGGTGGACAGCCTGCTGGCCGGGCAGGCGCCCGCGCATCTGCTGGTGCTGAAAGCGCAGTTGCTGGGCGCGCTGGGTCGCCCGGCGGAGGGCGAAGCGCTGCTGGCGGAGGCCGAGGCCGTGGCGACGCGCCGCGGGCCGCGCGGGCTCTGCTGGCGGATCAGCCTGGAGCGCAGGCGGGCGGCCCGCGCGCGGGGCGATAGCGCCTCGGCTCAGGCTGCGCAAACCGCCGCCCAGGCCGCTGCCGCCGCCCTGCTGGCCGGCATCGACGAGTCCCACCTGCGCGCTTGCTTCTTGCGCGACCCCCTGGCGCAGCAGGCGCTCGGCCCCGCCGCCCCACCGAGCAGCAAGCGCCCCGCGGGGGGCGGGGTGCCTAGCCCGCTCACGGCCCGCGAGCGCGAGATCGCCGCGCTGGTGTCCCAGGGACTCAGCAACAAGGCCATCGCCGAACAACTCGTGCTCTCCGACCGCACGGTCGAGATGCACGTCAGCAACGCGCTCGGCAAGCTCGGCTTCTCCTCGCGCGCCCAACTGGCCGCCTGGGCCGTGGAGCATCGCCGAGACGCCGCTGTTACGCAGGTATAGCACAAGCGGGCGACATGATGGCCTGCCCGCACCAGAGTCATTTCGCGGTACAGGGACCGGTTGGAAAGCGCTTTATCTGCCATTGTGAGGTCTAGCAGTATGTTCCTTGACATCGGCGGACTGCGGATCAACACCGTGTCCTTTGGCGCCGGCCCGCCGGCGCTGCTGGCGCACGGCGGTTGGATCGGGAGCTGGGAACTGTGGCAGCAGCCGTTTGAGTTGCTTAGCCCCCGGTGGCGCACCGTGGCCTATGACCACCGCGGCACCGGCGCGACGAAGTGTGATCCTGCCGATATCACCCCCGCCGGGTTGGTCGCCGATCTCTTCGCCGTTATGGACGCGCTGAGCATCGACCGGTGTGTGCTGGCCGGCGAGTCGTCCGGGTCCCTGACGGTGGTGCCGGCCCTGCTGCAGCACCCGGAGCGATTTAGCGCGCTGATCCTCGTTTCCGCCGTGTGCAAAGCCCCGCTCTCGCCCGGCAGGGCCGCCTTCCGCCAGGCGCTCGGCGATAATTACCGGGCCGCCATCGCAGGCTTCGTGGATGCCTGCACGCCGGAACCCGATGTGGCGCACCTGCGAGCATGGGGCCGCGATATTCTCCATCGGGCCGGCCCGGAGCAGGCCATCCAGTTGCTGGACATCCAGTTCGACAGCGATCTCACCCCGCTCCTGCCCGGCATCGCCGTGCCCACCCTCATCATCCACGGCGCGAACGACGCGCTCGCGCCAATCGAGCAGGCCCGCCTCATGGCCCAGGTCATACCCAATAGCCGCATGATCGTGATGGAGCAGACAGGGCACGTGCCCACCGTCACCCGTCCGGTGGAAGTGACGGCGATTATCGAAGACTTCCTGCACAGCTTATGAGTCTGACCGCGGGCGGCAGCTGCGCCGGAATCTAACGCGAGCAACTTGCACCGGCATCCGGCGCGCTTACCCCATTGACACACCCTGGGATCTGTGCTACACTCTGAGCTACACTCGTGACTGGTATATACAACTATACGACTAGACCTATATACCAGCATTGGCCAGGAGGCGCCGTGAGCACAGTCGTCAAAGGCGGACCGCTGCCGCGGTACTATCAACTCAAAGAGATTTTGCACGCCAAGATTCGCAGCGGGCAATGGCAGCCGGGCACGCTGATCCCTTCGGAGCGCGAGTTGTGCGAGCAATACGGGATCAGCCGCATGACGGCGCGCCAGGCCGTGACCGAGTTGGTGCGCGACGGCCTGCTCTACCGCGCCCAGGGCAAGGGCACCTTCGTGGCCCGCCGCCGCATCACCCAGCAGTTGACCGTGCTGACCGGCTTCAGCCAGGACATGGCCGCGCGGGGTCTGCGCGCCGGGGCGCAGGTGCTCGACTGCAAGATGGTCTTCGCCAACGCCGAGGTGGCCGCCCGGCTGCGCGTCCGCGAAGGCCAGCCGATCTTCTTCCTGCGCCGCCTGCGCCTCGCCAACGACGAGCCGTTAGCCATCGAAACGACCCACATCACCTTCCTGGGCTGCGAAGAACTGCTGCAGACCGACCTGGCGAGCACGTCGCTTTATGCCTTGCTGCGCGAGCGGTTCGGGCTGGTGCTGAGCGAGGCCGAGCAGGAGATCGAGGCCCACCTGGCCCGCCCCGTCGAAGCCCGGCTGCTGCAACTCGACGCGGGCGCCGCTGTGCTGCGCATGCGCCGCACCACCTTCGCCAAGGGCGGCCAGGCCATCGAGTACGCCGAGTCGGTCTATCGCGGCGACAAGTACACGTTCTCCACCCGGCTGTTCTACGATCTGCCGGGCAGTGGCGAGGGGGCGGCCCAATGAACAGCGGCCTGGACGCCCTGCGCGAACGTCCGGAACTGGTGCGGAACCGGCGCGTGGGCGTGGTGACGAACCACACCGGGATCGCGGCGGATTTCCGCCCCACGGCGGAGGTGCTGGCGAGCCTGGGCGCGCAGGTGGCGGCGCTGTTCGGGCCGGAGCACGGCTACGACGGCATCATGCAGGATGCGCTGCCCATCGCGCACGCCACGCGCGAGGTGCGCGGCGCCGGGCCGGTGCCTGTCTACAGCCTCTACCAGTCGGACGGCGATTTCGGCGTCCCGGCGGGCGCCCTGGCCGGCCTCGACCTGCTGGTGTTCGACATGCAGGATGTCGGCGCTCGCTACTACACCTATCCCTCGACGCTGGGCGTCGTGATGGAAGCCGCGGCGGCCGCCAGCATTCCGGTGCTGGTGCTCGACCGGCCCAACCCGCTGGGCGGCACCGTCGAGGGGCCGGGGCTGGACGCCGATTGCCGCTCGTTTGTCGGCTGGTGGCCGGTGCCGGTGCGCCACGGCCTGACGCTGGGCGAACTGGCCCGCTATGCCAACGCGACCCACCTCGGCGGGCGGGTGGCGCTGGACGTGGTGCCGGCGGCGGGCTGGCGCCGCGATATGCTCTTTCCGGCCACGGGCCTGACCTGGGTGGCGCCCTCGCCCAACATCCCGGCGTTCGACACGGCGCTGGTCTACCCCGGCACCTGCCTGCTGGAAGGCACCAACATGGCCGAGGGCCGGGGCACCACGCGGCCCTTCGAGATCATCGGCGCGCCCTGGATCGACGGCGAGGCCTTCGCCGCCTGCTTGAACGACCTGGATTTGCCGGGGGCACGGTTCCGCGCGACCCGCTTCCTGCCCGCCTATGACCGCCACGCCGGCCAAGTGTGCGGCGGGGTGCAAGTCCATGTCACGGACCCGGCGGCCCTGCGGCCGGTCACGCTGGGCCTGCACATCGTTGTAGCCGCGCGGCGGCTCTACCCGGAGGCGTTCGCCTGGCGGGAGCCGGGCCGGCCGGGCGGCCTCTACCACTTCGACCGGCTGATCGGATCGCGCGCCGTGCGCCCCGCCATCGACGCGGGCGCCACCGTGGCCGATCTGACCGCCGGCTGGGGCGACACCGAACAGGCCTTCGCGCAGGCGCGGGCGCCCTGGCTGCTCTACCCGTAACGACCGGCGGCGCGGGGCCGGTCCCGATCCCCTATCGAGGCCGCCGGGGCGGCGGCATTAGTAGTTCACCATAGTCGGCAGGGCCGGTTTCAACCCGGCCCCTACATAGGAGGAGAGCGGTGAAGAAGCATACGCAACGGCACCTGTACCAGGTTCTCATGATGCTGGTGATCGCGGCCCTTACGCTGTCGGCCTGCGGCGGGGAGGCGGCGACGAACACGCCCGCAGCCGCGCCGGCGACCAATACGAGCGCGCCCGCGGCGGCGGCCACGGACACGACGGCCCCCGCGGCGGCGGCGACCAACACCACCGCGCCCGCGGCGGCGGCCACCGATACCCCGGCGGCGAGCAGTGGCAGCAACTTCCAGGGCACCCTCGAATACTGGGTGCTGGGCTACAACCCCGACAACAACACGGGCAAGCTGACCCAGAGCGCGGTGGCAGCCTTTAAGAAGAGCCACCCCGGCATCGACGTGGAGATCACCGGCTACACCGGCGACCAGGCCGGCTTCACCAAGCTGACCCAGGCGGTGCAGAGCGGCCAGGGCGTGGACATCTTCCGCCTGCCCTCGGACATCCTGCCCCTGCTCGCCAAGGGCGGCTTCGTCGCCCCGATCGACGACTACCTGACGGCGGACGATAAGGCCGACATCTACCCGAACATCCTCGACAGCGTGCGCATCGACGGCAAAGCCTACGCCTGGCCGCTGTGGGTGCCGCCGGTCGGCATGTACCTCAACCTCGACGTCTTCAAAGAGCGCGGCGTGGACGAGCCGAGCCCCGACTGGACCTATGAGCAGTTCGTGGACATCGCCAAGAAGCTGACCTTCACCCGCGCCGACGGTACCAAAGTCTACGGCTACAGCGGCGTGATCGACGCGGGCGTGGTCAACACCTGGCCGTTCATCTACGGCGACGGCGGCCGCCCGCTCTCGGACGACAACAAGAGCTACGCTTTCGACAGCCCCGGCGCCATCAGCGGCCTCAAGAAGCTGGTCGACCTGGCCCAGGTCTATCATGTCACCCCGCCGGAATTCGGTTCACAGACCCCCGCCGACATGGTGACGGGCTTCAAGGACAAGAAGACGCTGGCGATGTACAGCGAGCCCAGCGGCAGTTCGGCCACCTATCGCGGCGCGGGCATGAATTTTGATGTGTTGCCAATGCCCATCGGGTCGACCGGCAAGCACGTCACCACCGGCGGCGTCGGCCTCATCTCCGTCGCCCAGCAGTCGGACAAGACGCGCGTGCAGGCGGCCATGGAACTGGGCCGTTACCTGACCGGCAAGCAGGTGGCCGACGACGTGAAGGGCTACTACCTGGCCCCCGCCGCGCGCAAGTCGGTCAAGGTGCTCGACCCGATCAATAAGTTCGAGCCGATGATCGACTACACCTTCGTGACGCCGATCATCGAGAAGTGGCCGGAGATCCGCACGATCATCCACCCCAACATCCAGAACGCCGTCTTCGGCAAGATCTCGCCGGAAGAGGCCATGAAGGGCCCGGCGACCGAGATTAACAACCTGCTCAAGTAGCCAGCGCCGGGCGCCGTACCCTGGCCCCACCGGGGTACGGCGCCTGCCAGGAGGGGTCATGTCACGCATCGCGCTGCCAAAGGCGGAGGTCGCGACGCCCGTTCAGCGGGGCGGGATCGGGCGCTTCGTGCAACGCTACGGCTGGAGCTACGTGTTCATCGCGCCCAGCATGATCGTCTTCACCGTGTTCATCCTGCTGCCGGCGATCTCCTCGCTGATCATCGCCTTCCAGGATGTGCAACTGCGCGGCCAGACGCGCTGGGTGGGGTTCAACAACTTTGTCGAAGCCTTCACCAGCCAGCAGGGCGTGTTTGTCGAGGCGCTGAAGAACACGCTCTTTTACACGGTCGTCACGGTCGTCGCCAACGTCTTCGTGGCGCTGATCATCGCCGCGCTCATCCAGCCGCTGGGCAAGCACGCACAGACCTTTTTCCGGGCCGCGTACTACCTGCCCGCTGTGACCAGCGCGGTGATCATCGGCGTGGTCTGGCGCTGGATCTTCAACGCGCAGTGGGGGCTGCTGAACTTCGTGCTGGGCCTGGTCGGCTTCCACCCGGTGGCCTGGCTGGCCGACCCCGACATCGTGCTCGGTAGCGTCACGCTCTCGACCGTGCTCAGCGCCCCGGCCACGGGCATCGTGCTCTTCAGCGCGGCGATGAACAGCATCCCGAACGATTTCTATGAGGCGGCGGACCTCGAAGGGGCGAGCGCCTTCCGCAAGTGGTGGAGTATCACCCTGCCGCTGATCAAGCCGGTCACGCTCTATGTGGTCGTGCTCTATACCATCGCCAGTTTTGAGGTCTTCGACAAGATCATCGTCATGGTGCCGACGGGCGTGGGCAACAGCACGGAGGTGATCGTGACCCAGATTTACCGCACGGGCTTCCAGCAGTTCCGCTATGGCGTCGCCTCGGCACAGGCCTTTGTGCTCTTCTTGATGATCTCCGTCGTCGCCATCATCCAGTTCCGGTTCTTCCGGAGCGATGTCGAGTATTAACGGGAGGCCCGCATGAGTTCGATTCCAGCCACCGCCCCGACTCCCGCCCACACCATGCACGCCGGCCCGGCCGGCATCCGGCGGAGCGTGGGCGCCCGCGTGCTGGTCTGGCTGACGCTGATCGTCACCACGATCATCTCGCTCTTCCCGTTCTACTGGCTGCTGATGACGGCGTTCACCCCGACCGAGAGCAGCATCAAGATCCCGCCGGACTTCCTGCCGATCCATGCCTCGCTCGCCAACTTCGAGCGCCTGTTCCACCAGGCGCCCAGCGTCTGGAGCTGGATGCTCAACAGCCTGGTCATCGCGGGGAGCGTCACCCTGTTCCATATCTTCTTTGATACGCTGTCGGGCTATGCCTTCGCCAAGAAGCGCTTCCCCGGACGCAACATCTTCTTCTGGATGATCATCGCCACGCTGCTGGTGCCGTCGCAGGTGACGCTGGTGCCGCTCTACCTGGTGATCCGGCAGTTCAATCTGGTCAATAACCTGCTGGGCGTCATCCTGCCGGGCTTCGCCGATGTGTTCGGCATCTTCCTGATGCGCCAGTACATCCAGACGCTGCCCAGCGAGTTGGAGGAAGCCGCGCGCATCGACGGCTGCAGCGAGCCGGGCATTTTCTGGCGCATCATCCTGCCGCTGTCGAAGCCCGCTATCGGCGCACTGGCGATTTTTACGTTCGTGCGCTCGTGGAACGCCTTCCTGTGGCCGCTGATCGTGCTGCAAAAGACGCGCACCTTCACCCTGCCGGTGGGCGTGGCGAGCTTGCAAAACGAGTTCGCCGTGGACTACGGCCTGATCTTCGCCGGGGCGGCCATCGCCGCCGTACCGATGATCCTCTTCTTCCTGGCCTTCCAGCGCTATTTCATGGAAGGCGTGCGCATGGGCGCGCTCAAGGGTTAGCATGGCCGATCCGATGCGCGTGCTGGGGCTGATGTCGGGCACGTCGGTGGACGGCATCGACGCGGCGCTCTGCGAGTTCGTGCCCGACCCTACCGGCGGCCCCGGCGCGCTGGCGTTCCGGCTGCTGCATTTCCAGGAGATGCCGCTACCGGCGGCGATCCGGCGGCGGGTGCTGGCGCTCTGCCGCCCGGAAACCAGCCGGATCGACGACCTGACCGAGATGAGCTTCGTGCTGGGCGACCTGTTCG
>CBJNAR010000125.1:0-7740 GCA_966434075.1 uncultured bacterium | reverse complement strand
CAGTACGCCGGTTATTCGGGCGGGCGCAAGACGGTCGCGATCGGGGCGGCGGGCGCGCCGACCATCGCGGCCACGCACGGCCCGCGCTTCCTCGACCACCCCGGCACGCGCCTGGGCAACCTGGTGGGCAACCCCTTCCATGAGGCGGTGAGTGAGATCGCCCGGCGCGCGGGGCTGACCTTCATCCTCAACGTGGTCTGCGACGGCGAGCAGCGGGTGGTGGCGGTGGAGGCGGGCGCGCCTGAACCGGCGTTTGCCGCGCTGGCGGCGCTGGCCGGGCGCATCTACACGGTGGCGGTGCCCCACGCCTATGACCTGGCGATTGGCGGCGCGGGCTGGCCCAAGGCCACCAATCTCTACCAGGCGTCGCGGGCGGCGTCGTACCTGTTCTTCGCTCCGCGCCCGGTGGTGCGGCCTGGCGGCGCGTTCCTCATCCCCGCGCCGTGCGAGGAAGGGGCCGGGCAGGGCGTGGGCGAGCGCAACTTCTTCAAGGCCATGCGCGATGCCCCGTCCATCGACTGGATTCTGGACGACGCGCGGCGCAACGGCTACCCGCCCGGCCAGCAGCGTGCCTTTGTGCTGGCCCGCGTGCTGGCCGAAAACCCGATCATCATCGTCGGCGCAGAGCAGCCGGAGGTGATCCGCCAGGCCCACCTGCGCACCGCGCCCACCATGGAGTCCGCCCTGGCCGATGCCATCGCGCTGCTGGGGCCGCGGCCCGCCGATGCTCCGCCGCTGGAGGTGCTGATCGTGCCCCACGCGCTGCTCACGCTCCCGGTGGTCGCGGCGGAGGCCTAGCTCTTTCCCTCGTTGTCATGCTGAACGCAGTGCAGCATCTCGTCTCGTTGGGATAAGCGACGAGACTCTTCGCTGTGCTCAGAGTGACAAGCCTGCATTGTCATGCTGAACGCAGTGAAGCATCTCGTCTCGTGGGGGCACAAGACGAGGCTCTTCGCTGTGCTCAGAGTGACAAGCCTTTAGACGAGACTCTGAGCGCAGCGAAGAGTGACAGGGGGGCTTAGCGCAGGGCCTGGACATAGCCGATCAGCGATTGCAGGTCGCTGTCCGAGATCTGCGCCGTGCCGAAGGCGGGCATGTTGCGCTTGCCGTTGCGCACCGTAGTGGTGATCTTGTCTGCGGTCAGCCCGGCGTTGACCAGGTTCTTGCCCACGCCCTGGTGGCCGCCGGGGTGGCAGGTATTGCAATACTGCAAAAAGACCCGCTGCCCGGCCTGCAACTCCGGCGGCACGGCAGTGGCCGTCGGCCCCACCGTCGGGGTATCGCCGCAGCCGGCCACGACGCCGATAGTGGCCGCCGCCAGCAGCACCCCGGCCACCATGCGCCGCCACCCGCGGCGCATTCCAGTACCCATCGCTCGTTCCTGTCCCATCGCTATGCGTGCCTCACACAAATGATGGTCAGCATTCAGCCAAAGCTAAACACTGACCACTGACCACTGACCACTCGTTTGGCGGAGAGGCAGGGATTCGAACCCTGGGGACTCACGTCCAGTTGTTTTCAAGACAACCGCAATAGGCCACTCTGCCACCTCTCCCTGCGCCCTATTCTACCTGCTTTAGCCCGGAGGGTCAAGCCGCCCGGCGGGCGCATCAGCGCCGGTTTCACCGCTGGGCGGGACCGGGATGTCATGGGCCGGATCGCCGGAAAACACGCCCAGCACCTGGGTCACCAGCAGTACCACCATCCCAAGCGCCACGGCCCCGGCGCTGGCGACGAAGACGGCCTGCGGGCCGGTCGCGTCGAAGATGGTGCCGCCGACCAGCCCGGCCAGCAACGGCGCGAGGCCGTAGTTACCGGCATTGAGCAGGCCCTGGTAGGTCGCTACCTGTCCGTGGGGCGCCCACCCGGCGACTAGCTGCACGATCGCCGTCACGAACAGGGCATAGCCGATGCCTTCCAGCAGCGCCGCCAGCAGCAGCAACTCCGGGCGGGGAATCGTTGCCAATCCAATAAAGGCGCCGCCCAGGAGGAGACCGGCCAGCGCCAAAGTGAACGGCCCGCCCACCCGCCGCAGCACCCGCTCGGTCCACAACATGATCGGGATCTCGATGGCGGCGGCGACGGCCGCGTACAGGCCGACCAGCATCTGCCCGCTCACGCGGTCGATGTAGATGGCGGAGAAGGTCCGCGCCATGACCATGCCCAGGCTCAGCAACACCGCGCAGATCAGCACAATCCATAAGCGCGCTGCGCCGGAGGTCAGGCGAAACGGCCGGCGTTCCACTTTGGCGCTTGACCCGTCCTCGCCGAGCAGGCGCGCGACGACCATGGTCGCCGCAAACAGCAGGCTCGCCAGGGGAAACATCAGCCACAGGCCAAACCGCGGCCAGAGGAAGCCGCCGAGTAAGGACATCACCACCCAGGCCGCCGATCCCCACAGGCGCATCTTGCCATAGTTGATCCGGTGCCGGGTCGCCATCTGCGCGATCATGCCGTCGGAGATGGAGCCGACGGTGCTGCCAATCAGGCCGTTGCCGGCCACCACCGCCAGCAGCACCACGAACGCCGGCGCCAGCGGTATGAGCAGTGTCGTCACCGCGACGCCCGCCAGACCCAGCACCAGCACCTGCCGCTGCCAGCCGTGCCGGTCCGCCAGCGCCGTCAGCAGCGGCGCGGCGAGCAGCGCCACTACCGGCCCGGCTGCGGCCAGCAGGCCGATTTCGCGGCCCGAGAGCCCACGATCGGCATAGAACACGTTGACGAAAGGTAAGAACGCGGCACTTCCGCCGGAGACGCCCAGGTAAAAGAGGCTACCCCGCGCTGTCGGGCCCAGTCGCCTGCCCCATTGCCCAAATATCGCCTGGTTCACATGTATCTCACTGGTAATCTGCCGAGCATACAAAAGAGCGCCGGGTCATGCCCGGCGCTCTCGCCATACGGGTCCAGCCCGCGCGGGCCGGTTAGATCGCTTCGGCTTCGGCCAGCACGCGCGGGGCGTCCTTACGGGCCTGGGCCGCCGCTGCCTGGACTTTGTGCCCGTGCAGGCGCCGCTCCGTTGGCAGCATCAGCACGCTGGCCGCCGTGGCGGTCACGATGTGGAGGCCGCCGAGCACCAGGAACAGGTAGAGCGGTCCCAGGGTATAGAGCGGGCCGCAGATCAGCGCGCCGATAAAGCCCATCGCCGTGTTCGTGGTCGTCACCATGCCCTGCACGCGCCCGCGCATGTTCGACGGCATCACGTCGGCCAGATAGCTGTCTGAGGCCGGGACCAGGAGGGCGATCATGGCGCCTTCGAGTGTGCCCAGGACCATGATGATCCACAGGTTGCTCAGGAAGCCGTAGGCGATGTAGATCGCCCCGGCGACCAGCGACGGCGCCAGGATCAGCAGTACCCGGTTATGGCGGTCGGCCAGCCGGCCCGCCCATGGCCCCAGGATAATCAGCGGCAGGGCGAACACCGTGTAGCTCAGGCCGATAATATCGAGGCTGCCGCCCAGGTCGTGGATCCAGATGTTCCACACGACGTTGAAGAAGCCGCCCACGAAGCCCCAGCCGATAGTGCTGATAAACACCGGCAAGATGGCCCGCCATTGAATCCGCTCGGCGCTGATGCCGGCGGCTTCGGAGGCTGCGCCCGCCGGTTCCACCTCGGTGGTGCGGCGCGCCTTGACCATGAACGCCAGGAAGATACCCGCCAGCAGGCTGCTGCCCGCGCCGAACCAGAACGGCCCCTCCATGCCCGTGACGCCGGCCATCAGGCCGCCGACCGCCGGGCCGATCAGGATACCGCCGTTCACCGCCGCGCCGAGCAGGCCGAACGCCTGGCCGCGCCGCGCCGCCGGGATGGTGTCCATGATGTGGGCGCGGGCCGCGGGCATCATGGCCGAGGCGCCGATGCCTTCGACGAAGCGCAGGATGGCGAAACCGAGCAGGCCATGGACCGGCAGGTAGAGAATGGAAATCACGCCGTGGACGGCCAGGCCCGCCAGCAAAAGCGGTTTGCGGCCAATGCGGTCGCTGGCCCAGCCCATGGGGATCTGGAACAGGAAGTTCGACGCCATGTAGGCCGCGGTCGTCACGCCGATCTCGGCGACGCCGATGCCCTGCGCCTGCATGTAGAGGGTCAGAACCGGCCAGATGGTGCCCAGGCCCATGTAGACGACAAACACGCCCAGCGTGATGATCCCCAGGTCGGGAAATTCCCAGAGCATATGCCCCGTCAGCCGCTTGCGGAGCGCTTGCATGTTCACGTCTTGTCCCCCTTAAACTCCCGATGCTACTACTTGCCGGCATGAACCTGTGGAAGATCGTCTTTCCGGCGACACCCGCTAATTATACCGATCAGAGGCGCCCCGCCGCCAGTGCCGGATGGGGTATTTCGGCCTGACCATAAGTCCGACCTATGATGGAGAAATCGGCTGCACAGATGGCCCGTGCATAACGGGCGGCGCGATGAAATGGATGATCCGTCCTTTGGCCCTGGCCTATGGAGCTCGCGCCGGATTTGACGCGTCGGATCGGCGTATGCTAAGATGCGTCGCCGGGCAGGACCCGCGTCCAGATTGTGTTGATCGGTCCACCCGGCCCCGCCGGCGCGGTGCGCGGCATTACGACCCGTTGTAGCGGGGGGAGTGGAGATTCATGACTGAGCTTGCCAGTGGACCAACTGAATTGCGCGAGACGATGATCCCCGTCGGGGTGCTCGCGTCTTTGCACCGGTATCCCGTTAAATCGATGCGCGGGGAGGCGCTCACGGAAGCGCAGATCCGGTTCCAGGGCATCCGCGGGGACCGGCGTTTTGCCTTTATCCAGGGCCGTGACCGCAGCCGCTTCCCCTGGCTGACGGCGCGCGAGGTGCCGCGAATGCTGCTCTACCAGGCCGCGCTGGTCGATCCCGCCGACCCGGATAATTGTCCGGGCCTGGTAACGACGCCCGAAGGGCGGCAACTCGACGTGTTCAGCGACGCACTGGTGGACGAACTGCGATCGCAGTTGCCGCCCCGGCTGCGCGACCAACCCATTTACGCGGTGCATCTCAAGAGCGCCCACGATGCCGAACCGGTGTCGCTGGTCACGACGCACGCGCTGCAGCGTCTGGGCGAGCGGCTGGGCGAGACGGTCGACCCGCGCCGGTTTCGCGAGAACCTGGTGATCGATACCACCGGCGCGGCCTGCCCGGATGAACAGACGTGGATCGGCGGGCGTCTGGTGATCGGGACCGGCGCCGGCGCCGTCACGCTGGCGGTCACGCGCGGCGACGAGCGCTGCATGATGCCAAATCTGCACCCCGATACCGCCGTGCAAGACGGCCGGATTTTGCGCACGATTACCCAACAGCAAAACAGCATCATGGGCGTGTATGCGACGGTCGCGCAGCAGGGAACCATCCGCGTGGAGGATCCCGTGTATCTCATAACGGCAGCCCACTAGCTACCGGGTGCCGCCGGCCCGACGCCATTGCTGAGGCCGGAAAACTTACGGTATAATGGCCCGACAGTTCGGCCATATTGTCGTTGACCGGCCGGGGCGCCCGGCTAGAACAGGACCCCCCATGCAGCTATCTCTTGCCTCGGTAGTTTCCGGCCCGGCGCGTGGCGCGCGGCTGTTGCGCGGCGTGCTCGCCGGCGCGGCACTCATCAGCGGGCTGTTGCCCGCCACGGTGGGTGCCGCCAACGGCACCGGCGCCCCCGCGACCGCGCCCGCCAAGGCGCCCACCTTCAACTTCGCCGACTCCAGCTTCGACTTGCTCTGGACGCGCACCGACAACGCCGTGGCCGCCCACAGCGTCAACCGCTCGTGGATCTGGGGGCCGGCCCCCGGTGTGGCCGGGCTGGAGGCGTATGCCGAGGCGCCCGACGGATCGGGCAAGCGGCTGGTCCAGTACTGGGACAAGGGCCGTATGGAGGTCAACAATCCGCTGGCCGATCCCAAGGTGCAATGGTTCGTGACCAGCGGTCTGCTCACCGTCGAACTCATGACCGGGCGCCAGCAGCAGGGCGACACGGCCTATCTCCAGCGCCAGCCCGCGCAGGTGCCCATCGCCGGGGATACCAACGACGCCAACGCGCCGACCTATGCCTCGTTCCTAGGCGTCAGCAACACGCCGCTGGGCGAGCACCGCCAGCCCGACCGCCGGGGCCAGGTCGTGACCAACATCATCGGGCGCGACGGCTCGACCTGGACCGATGCCTCGAAGAGCCGCTATCCCGGCCTGCGCGTCACCTATTTCGAGCCGAAAACCGGGCACAACATCCCCGAAATCTTCATGAACTTCCTGACCCAGAGCGGCCCGGTCTACCAGGACGGTAAGACCAGCAACCGCGCCCTGTTCGAGCCCTGGGTCTTCACCATGGGTCTGCCGATCTCTGACCCCTACTGGGCCACCGTGAAGGTGGACGGTCAGCCGCAGGAGGTGTTGATCCAGGCGTTCGAGCGCCGGGTGCTGACCTATCAGCCGAGCGCAGCTGCACAGTGGCGCGTGCAGATGGGCAACATCGGCCTGCACTACTACAAATGGCGCTATGGCGCGACGTGGTACGACGGCGTGACCGGCCCCGCGCCCCGCCCCGCCGCCGAGCCGGCCATGCCCCACCAACTGGTCATCCCCAAGATCGGCGTGCGGGCGAATATCGAGTCGCTGGGCGTGGATCAGAACAACAACTTCGACATCCCCAAGGACCCCTGGAACGTCGGCTGGTACGCGCCGGGCACCCGACCGGGTGCGGTGGGCAGCGCGGCCATCGACGGCCATCTCGACTGGTACAATGTCGGCCCGGTGGTCTTCTGGCGGCTGGGCGACCTGAAAGCGGGCGACCGCTACTGGGTGCGCGACAGCAAGGGCCGCGACTTCGGCTTCGTGGCGACCGAGGCCTCGACCTGCCCGTATGACAACTGCCCCACGCAGCGCATCTTCGGCGCGACCGATGGGCGGCATCTCAACCTGATCACCTGCCACGGCAAGTTCGACCGCTCGGCCCGCAACTACGACAAGCGCCTGGTCGTCTATGGCGACCTGATGCAGTAGGGTATGGGTCAGCGGCGGGTCGCGGTCGTCGGCGCGGGCGTGGGCGGGCTGGCGACGGCCGCCCGCCTGGCCGCTGCGGGCTACGGCGTCACCGTTTGCGAACGGGACGCCCAGCCTGGTGGCAAGATGAACCGCGTGCAGGCCCAGGGCTTCAGCTTCGACACCGGCCCCTCGCTGATCACCATGCCCGGCGTGCCGGCGGAGACGTTCCGCGCCGCGGGCCGCCGCCTGGGCGACTATCTCGATCTGCGGCAACTCGACCCCATCTGCCGCTACTTCTATCCCGACGGCGTGCGCCTCGACACGAGCAGCAACCTCGCCGCCATGACCGCGGCCATCGGGCGCCTGGCGCCGGGCGACGTGGGCGGCTATCTCGACTTCCTGGCCCACAGCCGCAAGCTGTACGAGCGGGCGGCGCTGCCCTTCCTCTACGGCGAACGGCCCCGCCCGCGCGACCTGCTGGCCCGCCGGGGCCTCGACGTGCTGCGCATCGACGCTCTGGCGACCATGGACGGCGTCGTCCGTCGCTATTTCCGCGACTCGCACCTGGTCCAGCTTTTCGACCGCTACGCCACCTACAACGGCTCTTCGCCTTACCGGGCGCCGGGCACGCTCTGCCTGATCCCCTACGTCGAACTGGTGGGCGGCGGCTGGTACATCCAGGGCGGGCTCTACCGGCTGGTCGAGAGCCTGGTCGCGATCTGCTGCGAACTCGGCGTGGATCTGCGGCTGGGCACGCCGGTGGAGGAAGTGCT
>CBJNAR010000124.1:0-7752 GCA_966434075.1 uncultured bacterium | reverse complement strand
TAAAGCGTGATATGGCTGCCACGCGGCGGTCGCGACTCCGCACTAGGCGTAGGGGCCCACCGGATGAGAACCGCCCAAGAGCGCGTGCCGGACAGGAGGACAGGTGAGAAGCTATGCGAGATCTGCTCTACAAATTGATTGGCGCCACGGGTGAACGGCGGGATGCGCAACTCCGCACCTGGCTGGTGCTGACGGGGGGCAGCGCCCTGGCCACCGCCGCTGTGCTGCCTTACGCCTTGCAAATGAGCGCTTCCAGGATCGAGAAAGCGCGGCAGGCCGCGCTGCGGGCCGGCAAACCACTGCGTGCGCAGCCTCCGCTGCCGGTACTCATGGGGTTGGGCGTGGTGCAGAGCACGATCCTGTTCGGCCTCGTCGCCGCGCTCGGTTTGCGAACCGGTCGCGCACAGGGGCTGGGGGCGCCACACCTGGAAGCGCTGCTCAACGGCGAGCCTGCCGGGCTTGATCCGCAAGACGTAGCCGCTTATGCTGCCGCGGGCGCCGCCGGCGCGGGAGGCATCATCTTACTCGAATACACCCTCTTCCACGACCTACACGAGCAATTGAACGACGGGGGCATGGGCGATCCCGGCGGCTGGAAGGGGTTGCTGGCGAGCACATATGGCGCAATTGCGGAGGAGGTGATGATGCGGCTGGGGCTGCAGACGTTCCTCTCGGCTGGTATCCGTCGGTTGCGCGGCGAGACGGGCCGCCCGGTGCACCCGGCGACGATGTGGAGCGCCGTCGTGCTAGCTAACGTCGGTTTCGGGCTGGGCCATCTGCCGGCGATGGTGGGCAGCGTGCCGATCACCGGGCGCCTGGCGCTGCGGGCGGTTGTGCTGAACGGGCTGGTCGGCTTGATCCTGGGCTATCTCTACTGGCGGCACGGCCTGGAGGCGGCGATCACCGCCCACGGCTCCGCCGACCTGGTGCTGCACGTGCTGCTACCGGCCATCGATCGGCGGAGTTAGGCGGGTCGAAACCGCGCCAGGTGTTCCTCGCCCCGGCTGCTCCGGTCGTTAGGTGTCGCCCGGCCGCCGCTCACTGCGGCACAATGCGGTACTGGTGCCGGATTGGGCACGCCTTGCTGAGCATGGCGCTCACCGAGCAATAGCGGGTCACCGATAGCTCGATCGCGCGCGCCACCGCCGCCGGGTCGATCTGTGCTCCACTGACGATATGCTCAACGACGATCTGCGTGTAAACCCTGGGGTGGTCCGCACGCTGGGTCGCCGCCACGCGCACCCGGTAGTCGGTGACCACTTGGCGCTTCTTGCGCAAGATGGCAATCACATCCATCCCGGTGCAGCCCGCCAGCGCGACCAGCAACATCTCCTTCGGATGAATCCCGCGCTCGTGCCCGCCGGCGGCCGGATCCGTATCAAGGATCAGTTCGTGCCCCGACGGAGCGCAGGCGAGAAAGTCCATGCCCTCCAGGTCGTTCAAACAAATCACGGCCTCGCTGGTTTCCATACCGGGGATGAGCGGTTCTGCCAGCGCCGCGTCGAGCGAAGACGCGACCCGCCCCTCGGGTATGCGCGCAACCTCGGTATCCAAAACGGCGATTTCCACTTGCTCCTCCACCTTTCATTGCGTGGGCACCGCCTGCCCGGTGCCTGCTTGTAGCGGCCCCGCCGCCGTCGACCAGATGCATACCGGTCGGGGGGTTACATCCGCTCATCCTTTCCTGTGCCCGGCACCGGCGCAGCGCCCACGCACCGCGCGGCGCTCTACGCCGGCGCTGGGCACGGGGGTTACACCACCCCGGTGGGTACCAGATACCAGTAAGCCTTATTGAAGGCCATTTTCTGGTAATGCACAATAGCGGTCGGCGCGGCTACCTTCGGCGGACGCTGGTAGTCAAAGTCCAGCAGGCTGGCTTTGCCATGTCCTGTCTCCAGGAAGCACATTACGTGGCCGCCATATGCGGCGTGTTTGGGATCCGGGGTGGTGCCCCGCAATGCCGCCGTGACGTGCTCCACGATGACCGGCGCCTCAAAGTGCGCGGTGCTGCCGGCCTTGCTGATCGGCAGGTCGGTCGCGTCGCCCAGCGCCCAGAGGTTGGTCGTGCCTGCCACCTGCAGCGTCGTCCGGTCGGTCTTCACCCAGCCCTGTGCATCGGCGATCGCGTGGCCTTCCAGGAACGCGGCGCCCCGGTGGGGCGGGGTCATCACCAGCAGTTCGTAGGGCAGGTCGGTGCCCTCCATGCTGCGGGCCAGCTTCGCGTCCGGCACCACTGCTTCCAGGTTGAAGAAGGTTTCGATGCCGATCCCGCGAGCTTCCAGCAGCGGTTGGGCCGCCGCCGCCACGCTGGGGATGCTGAACACCCGGTTGATCGGATAGGTATAGACGATTTCGCTGAGGCCGCGCAGCCCGCGGTCGGTCAAATACTCATCGAGCAGGAAGGTGAACTCCAGCGGCGCCACCGGGCATTTGTGCGGCAGCCCGCCCACGCCGACCACAATGCGGCCGCCCTGAAATTCTTCGAGGGCCGCGTGCAGGCGGAAGGCGGCCTCTTCCGTGTAGAAGTGGTGCGCGCCAGCCGTGAAGCCGGGCACGTCCTCGGGGGTCACCCGCGCGCCAGTGGCCAGCACCAGGTAATCAAAGGCGACGCGCTGGCCGCCGGCCAGGGTAACTTCCTGCTGGGTCGTATCCAGGCCGGTCGCCGCCCCGATTTGTAAGCGCACGCGGGGGCGCAGCAGGCGGCGCAGGGGCCGGCTCAGGGCGCGCGGGTCCTGGCGGCCGAACGGCACATAGAGCCAGCCGGGCTGATAGAGGTGGCGCGCGCTGGCGCTGACCAGCAGGATTTCGGCCTCGGTCGGGCGGAGTTTCTGCGCCAGCAGGTTGGCGATCAGGGTGCCGCCCGTGCCCCCACCCAGAATTAAGATGCGCTTCATTGCGGTCATCTCCTTTGGCCGGCGGCGCCACGGGCGCCGCCGGGCCCATCCGCCTGGTTACTTCACTTTGCGGCACACGAAGCGCGTCGCGGTGCCCACCGGCTCGGCACCGAGATAGTCTTGCTTGGCTTTGGCGATCCAGGCCGGAATGTCCTTCTTGCTGCCCTCGTCGCTGGAGATGACGGCGAGCACATCGCCGATCTGGGCGACCTTCACGGCGCCGATGAGGGCCATGAGCGGGCCGGGGCAGAAGCTGCCGCGCGCGTCGATCTCTTTGGTAATCATGATCGTGTCCATGATGTATACTCCTTGCCGGCGCTGCCTGGCGCGGCTAGATAAACAGGGTTGTCCCACCATCGGACTCTTCGATGAAGCTGGCCACGCCCGTCACTTCGCTGACGATCGGTTCCATGTCGGTCAGCTTGATGTTGAACAGGTCCATGGTCATCCCGCAGGCCTTGACCTTGACGTTCCCAACTTCCATCGCTTGCTGCAGGGTGGTCATCCAGTGGGGCACTTGCTTGACTTGCATTAGCTCCATCGCCGGGCCGGCATACGGCGCGAAGTCGGCGCTGAACTGCATGTTGGTCTGCCAGGCGTCTTTGCGGAAGGCGATCAGGCCGCCGAAGGTCAGGAATAGGGTCACCTCTTTGCCCATCGCCGCGGCGCCCGCGATCATGGTCGTGGCCGCCATAATCTTGTCCACGGTGCCTGAGAACAGCACGATGGAAAACTTCTCGCTCATCTCCGAACCCCTTTCAAAAACCGAAAAGCGCAGGGATGGCTCGTTTGCGCAATTGTCCCGCTCACCCAAGCCCGCCGGAGGCGGTCCCACCGATCAGGAGGCGGTGTCGAAATTGGTCATGGCTGCGATGCTACGCAGCCGGGTCACGAGGGCGGCGCGTTCGCGGCTCATCTCCGCGAACGTAGTCGCGACGTTTTGCACCCACGCCGGGATCTGCGCGCGCTTGCGGGCATCGAGCACCGGGATCTGCCGCGCGGCGGCCCGTAAGGCGCCGGGGTCGAGGTGATAGCTGCGGGCCAGGCCGGCCCAGCGGACGGCTTCTTCGTGTGGATCGGGCGGGGTGGCGTAAAATGGGCCCGCGATAACCACCGCGACCGGCATGCCGTCAACGATAACCGGCGCGCTCGTGTAATCGAGTTCTGCCCGACAGGTAACGAATTGGTCGGGCTGGGGACCGTCGCCTGCGATGCGCCGCCAGGTGGCCAGGGCATCCTGCCGGCCTCGCTCGCTTGTCTGAAGGAGTTTCCAGAAGGGGCCCGGCCGGCTGAGTGTGCTGAGCGGCTCGCCGGCAGGGGTGGTGGTGATCACGCTCACCTCCCCGACCTCGGCAAAGACGTCCTGGATGAGTTGCATGCAGTGTAGAGGTAGCGCCTGGCCGAGCGCCGGCAGCGGGGGATGGGCCGGAGTGCGGGGCGCCGTCACCAGGGCATCGAGTTGCGGCCGGGCGAAGCGCCAGTGTGCGCCGATTTTGACGCCGGTCAAGCGCCCATCCTTGAGCATGCGATAGACCGTGATGCGATCGACCTTGAGCAGATCTTGCACATCCCGCACAGTCAGTAGTTCGGTCATCGCTCCTCTCCTCGGCCCGCGGCGTTAGCGTGCTATAGCTATCTATAACAAAGTATGACTCGGCGAGGTAAAGATTTGCGTATCAACTTTGTGAAAATATATACATATCGACTTGGAGGAGGTGATGCTGGAGATCGCCAGGAAAGAGGATCGGGATCAGGGGGCAAGGGCCGTGCATGACGGCGCCGGCTTCGCGTGGAGGTTATTGCCGGAGTCCGATGCGCTCGGCGCAGCGCCTCTCAGGGCGCGGCGGCGGACCCCGCGCCCCCCGGCCACCAGAGCGTCACCAGGCGCCGGGGCGGAAGCTGCCAGGTGGCGGGATCCGGGCCCAGTTGCTCGGCCAATGTCGCGGCGATCTCCGGGTCGCGCAGGACCGGCAGGCACAGGCGGCGGCGTGTCCAGGCCACCAGGTCGTCCGGCGTGGCGAACCCGTCTCCCACGCCGCTCCCCGCCGCAGTCCAATCCCGCCGTTCGGGCGCCAATCCCAGTTCGCGCAACACCGCGACCGCATCATCGGCGCCCGGCTCTTGCGGACGGACCAGGCCGTGGAAGCGCAGCCACAGGTCGTTCAAGTCGCTCAGCGGATGGCGGGCGGTTAGCTCCAGCACCACCCGGCGCCGGGCATGCCGGGTCAACGCGACGACAAACGGCGCTAAATCCGCGACGTTGTAAGCGACGTGATGGCAGACGACCACATCGGCGACGGGGGTTTCGGCGGCAATCGCGGGCCACTGGCCGCGCAGCGCGAGGACGCGCACACCGAGCGCGCGCGCGCGTTCCTCGAAGATCGCCAGTAGTTCCGGCGAGGGATCAACTCCCACCAGCAGCGCCGCCGGCCCGGCCAGGGGCAGGGAGGCAGCCCCGGCGCCGCAGCCTACGTCGAGCACAGCGCCGCCGGCCGGTAAGGCTGCCTGCGCGATATCCGCCGACGGGGTGTGCTGCGCCAGCGCCGCCTCCGCCCGGCGGGCAAAGAGCGCGGGCGCGTATCCCCAGGGCGACTCCGGCGCCGCCGCGAGGATCGCGGGCGGGATGGCCCAGGTGCCCAGCGCCGTAGCCCACTGCTCGGCGGCTGTCGTCGGAGACGGAGTCCCGGATGGCCCCACAGCCTACGCCGGTTCCGGCGCGGACGCCGCGTCCTGCGCAGGTACCCGCGTCAGCGCCTCGTCGATCCAGCGGCGCAGGTCAGCGGCGCGCATGGCGCCGACGCCGGCCGCGACGGCCTGATTGCCCGCGAATAGCGCGAACGTCGGGATGCTGCGAATTTGCAGGGCGCCCGCCACCTGGGGGCAGGCGTCCACATCGACCTTCACGAACTTCACCCGGCCCACGTATTCGACCGCGGCCTCGGCGAAGATGGGCCCCATCATCTTGCATGGTCCGCACCACTGGGCCATGAAATCGACGAGGACCGGTAGCTCCGCGTCCAGCACTTCGGCCACAAAGGTTTCGTCGGAAACCTCGACTATCGGGCTCTGCGCGGCAGGCCCGGTGTCTTGCGACGGCTTAACCATAGATGCCTTTTCTCCCATCTGCATGATCCTGACTGTCTCCCCGCAACAAGCAGAAGGCGTACCAACCGTGCGGGTAGCGCCGGGGATGGCGGGCGCTCAGTCGCGGGGCGGGCCTTGCCGGATGCGGGCGCGCATCGCCGCGGTGGGCCAGGGGCCTTGCCAGGTCCAGCCGAACGGCCAGGGACTGATGTCTTCGAGCCACCACGTCGCGCCGGCTCCGGCATATTCCTGGACCAGCGCACTGTCGGCTGCCGGGTCGGTCCCGGCGGTGTGGCCGCTGACCACGACGTCAAACGGCTCGGCGCTCGTGCGCTGCCCGCGCACGTAGGCGGTGATCTGGCGGATCTCCTCCGGGGTCATGTACTCGCCAAAGGCTTTTCCTTCCGCGAGCGGCACCACGCCGTCCCAGCGGGCGGCCCGGCGGAAAGGCGCTTTTCGGGGCCAGGTGCCCGCCACCCAGACGGGGATGCGCGGGGACTGGACGGGCCGCGGCAGGAACGGCGTGGGGGAGACGGCCGGATTATCGGGGCCGAGATCGCCGCGGAACTGGTAGAAGCGCCCTTCGTGCAGCACCGGCTCGCCGCTCCACAGCTTTGCCAGCAGTTCGAGTCCCTCGTCCAGCATGGCGCCGCGCACGCGCGGATCGCGCACCTCGCCCAGGTAGTCCCACTCCCAGGGGCCGCCGCCCGACCCAACACCCAGCACCAACCGGCCCCGCGAGAGGTGGTCCAGGGAGACCGTCTCGCGGGCCAGCTTGGTGGGCCGGCGCCGCGGTAGCGGCGTGACCAGCGGGCCGATGCGGATGCGCTCGGTGGCGAGGGCCACGGCGGCCAGCGCCACCCAGGGGTCGGCGATAGGCGTGGGCCAGAGCAGCACATGGTCCCACAGGAAGAATCCGTCCCAACCGGCCTGCTCGGCCTCGCTCGCGATCTCGGCCAGCGTCCGCGGCTCGAAGAAGTCGTCAAAGGGCGGTAGGGTCACGCCGTAGTTCAATGGTCAAAGTCCCTCCGTTGCATGGGCCGGGGAGTGTAGCAAGCGAAATCGGCACCGCGGCGCGCCCACGCTGCGTGGGGCGCGCCGGGTGCCCCAGCGGCGGCTTATATGCCGGCGGCTTCGCGCAGGAAGCGCCGGGCGGCTGTCGCGCCCTGCAAGGGGTCGGGATAGTCGGGTTGGCTGCGGTCGATGTCCTGCTCGACCACCGCCCAGCCGTCGTATCCGGCGCGTTGCAGGGTGGCGATCACGGCGGGAATGTCGATGCTGCCCGCTTGCAGCGGCGCGAACACCCCGGTGCGGATCGCTTGCAGGTAGTTCATGTCGCCGCTGCGGACCTGGTCGAGCACGGCGGCGTCCACATTCTTCAGGTGCAGATGCCGGACGGTGGGCGCGTAACGGGCCAGAAAGGCCGCGTTGTCGCCCCCGCCGAACACGAGATGGCCGGTGTCGAGGCAAAGCCCCAGCAGGGCCGGGTCCACTGCGTCAAACAGGCGCGCGATCTCTTGCGGGGTTTCGACGTAGGTGCCGACGTGGTGGTGGAAAGTGGCATCGAGCCCGGCGTCGCGGGCGATGCCGGCCAGTTCCTGGAGATACGCTCCGGCCTGCCGCCATTGTGCGGGGCTGAGCCCGTCGGCTTCGGTCACGCGGCCCGGAATGGCCGCCCGCTCGGGGGTCTGCCGGGCCGAGAGGATCAGTGTCGGGGCATCCAGGGCGGCCAGCAGCGGCACGACCTGGCGCACCGCCTGGCGGCCCGCCCCGA
>CBJNAR010000123.1:0-7753 GCA_966434075.1 uncultured bacterium | reverse complement strand
GGACGCGCGCCAGCAGTTCGGGCTCGTCCACCGGCTTGGAGAGGAACTCGTCGGCGCCGGCATCGAGACCGTGCAGCAGGGATTCGGCGCCGCTGAGGGCGGTGAGCAAGATCACCGGGATGTGGCCCACGTCACGGTCGGCTTTGAGCAAGCGCACCGTGGCGAGGCCATCGAGCCGGGGCATATTCACGTCGAGCAGCACCAGGTCGGGCGGGTGGCGACGAATCGCCTCTAACGCCCCCTGGCCGTCGTCGGCGGTGCAGACCCGGCAGCCGTGGTATTCCAGCAACTTTTGCAGATTGCGCCGCACATCCCGGCTATCGTCTGCAACCAGAATCAGTGGTCCTTTGGCGGAGTTATGCAGCATATGACTCCGGTCATCGCATCCATAGCAGGGTCCCGTAGCCTGCGGGTCCCGTGACGCGGGCCGGGCCGCACTCGCCGGGGGCGAGGCCGCGGGCCGTTGTCGCGGCTCATTATATCACACATTGGCCCGCCCCCCAGCGCCTTGCGGCCTTTCAGGGAAAGAGCGCCTCCGCAATTAGGCCGATTGGTCCCCGCGTTCGGTCTTTCGGCGCTTGCAATGGGGCGGGATGGGGCGGTATAATTGGACTACAACCCGATAGCGCAAACGTCGCGAACAGGACGAGTACGGGCGGGTGCCCCGCAGAGAGACCCGGTCACCGGCTGCAAGCCGGGTCGGTCCACGCCCCCACGAAAACCCCCTGGGAACGGCCCGGCAAAAGCGGTTTTGACCGCGAGTAGTCGCAGGACGGATGGCCCCGTTACCGGCCACGATGAGGCGCCCCGGCCTGCCCGGCGGCGTGCAATCGGGTGGAACCACGTGAGTTTGAGCCTCGCGTCCCGTGTTGGGACGCGAGGCTTTTTTTAGTCCTGAGTGCTGAGTGCTGAGTACGAGTAGTCAGTGGTCGGTGGTCAGTGATCAGAAGAACGAGTGTTGAGTCGGACGAGTGTGAAGTGAGGACGAGGGGTCAGTCGTTGGTGAGCGGGGATGGGCAAGACGAACTGCTAATTACTGACCACTGACCACTGACCACTGATGGCTGACGGTTGATAGCTATAAGGAGACGACAATGAGCGATCTGGAACTGGATTACGCGCCGCACCCGGTGGCGGCGGAGGGGCCGGAGTCCGAGGCGGCGCGGCTGGCGCGGATGCGCCATTCGGCGGCGCACCTGATGGCCGGGGCGGTGCTGAGGATGTTCCCGGAGGCCCGATTCGGCATCGGGCCGGCCATCGAGGATGGCTTCTACTATGACTTCGAGTTACCGCGCACGCTGACGCCGGACGACCTGGCGGAGATCGAGGCGGGGATGGCGGCGGACCAGGCGGCCAACTACCCCTATGAGTACGCCGTGGTGAGCCGGGACGAGGCTTTGGACCTGTTCAAAGACCAGCCCTACAAGGTCGAACTGATCGAGAACCTGCCGGAGGACGCCACGATCTCGACGTACCAGCATGGGCACTTCCGCGACCTGTGCCGCGGGCCGCACGTGCCGAGCACGGGCGCCGTCGGGGCGTTCAAGCTGCTCAACGTGGCGGGGGCCTACTGGCGCGGCGACGAGCATCGGCCCATGTTGCAGCGCATCTACGGCACGGCGTTCCCGTCGCAGGAGGCGCTGGACCAGTATCTGTGGCGGCGGGCCGAGGCCGAGAAACGCGATCACCGCAAGCTGGGCAAGGAGCTGGAACTGTTCCACTTCGACCCCACCGCACCGGGCATGCCCTACTGGCTGCCCAAGGGCTTCAAGGTGCTGACGGAGCTGATCAACTTCTGGCGCATGGAGCATGAAGACCGCGGCTACCAGGAGATCTCCGCGCCGCTGATCAACGACAAGAGCCTGTGGGAAACCTCGGGCCACTGGGATCACTACAAGGAGAACATGTTCCTGATCCCGGTGGACGAGAACGTGACCTATGGCGTCAAGCCGATGAACTGCCCGAACGCGATGGTCGTCTTCAAGCTGAAGACGCGCAGCTACCGCGACCTGCCGCTGCGCCTGGCCGACTGTGACGTGCTGCACCGCCACGAGCGGTCGGGCACGCTGCACGGCCTCTTGCGTGTGCAGAAGATCCAGCAAGACGACGCGCACATCTTCCTGGCCGAAGACCAGTTGGAGGCCGAATTCGCGCGGATCCTGGACATCGCCGACCGCTTCTACTCGATCTTCGGGCTGAAGTATATGCTGCGGCTGGGCACGCGCCCGGCGAAGTTCATCGGCGATATCGAGACGTGGGATAAGGCGGAAGCCACGCTGACGCATATTCTAGAACAGCACGCGGGATCGGGCAACTACCTGATCGAGCCGGGCGACGGCGCGTTCTATGGACCGAAGATCGACATCTTGATGGAGGACGCGTTGGGCCGGTCGTGGCAGATGGGCACGATCCAGTTGGACTTCCAACAGCCGCGCCGGTTCGGCTGCGTCTACATCGACAAGGAGGGCCGCCAGCAAACGCCGGTGGTGATCCACCGGGTGATCTACGGCTCGCTGGAGCGCTTCCTGGGCATCCTGATCGAGCACCTGGCGGGGGCGTTCCCGCTGTGGCTCAGCCCGGTGCAGGCCGTGGTCATCCCGATCTCCAACGTCAAGCACCTGGAGTACGCCGAGCAGGTGCGCGCCCAACTGAAGGCGGCCCGGCTGCGCGTGGAACTCGACGACAGCAGCGAGCGCATGGGGGCCAAAATCCGCCAGGCGCAGTTGCAGAAGGTGCCCTACATGCTGGTGGTGGGCGACAAGGAGCGCGAGGCAGGCACGGTTAGCGTGCGGCTGCGCAGCGGCGCCGACCTGGGCGCGCTGCCGGTGGACGCGCTGATCGCCCGCCTGCAAGCGGAAATCGCCGGCCGGGCGCTGACCAGCGCGGAGAGCTAAGCAACCGGTACAGGTCGGACAAGACACAGGCGCAGCCGCGCGTTCACGGCTGCGCCTGTGCTATTTCGCGGCGGGATTTACGTGGTGGCCGGCGCGGCGAGAGTTCCGCCTCACTGGTTGGGCGGGCCGTTGGCGACCAGGGACCGGGTAGCGCGCAGACAACACTCAGGGCCAGTGGATCTTGTAGATACGCACGGTGCCCAGCGCGCCGATGGGCCGGGCGGCGACGAGTTGGCCCTGGGTAGCTAAAAAGTTCGTTAGCTCGGCGCGGGGAATATACAGGAAGCGGATGTCGGGCGGCAGCGCCTGGACATCGTCGACGATCGACGGGGCCAGCACGCCGTCTGTCACCACCACGTCGGGATGCATGGCCGTGAGACTGTCGAGAAACGTAGCGCCGGGGTGGTTGTAGCGATAGTAGCCCGGTTGTTCCCAGTTATAGTAAGGGTGATCAGGCACGGCGAACCAGTAAGCGGTCGTGCCCAGCACGGCGCCGCCCGGCGCCACGGCGGCCCGGATCGCGGCCAGCGCCGACTCGTAAGCAGCGTAGTCCTGGCGCGGGATCACCGTCCAGGCGCTCAACCCGGCGGCGACGATCAGCCCGCCGGCCAGGGCCGCCCGGACATACGTCGCCAAGCCGGGCCGCCAGGGCCGCGCCACCCACCCGTCGAGCAAGGCGGCGATCACCAGCGCCGCCGCCGGCACCACCAGGATGGCGTAGTGGATGGGGTGGATGCTGAACACGAGCACAGATTGCAGCAGCAGACCACCCAGGATCACCAGCAGGCGGCGAGCAGCGGCGGTGCGCGTCCGCCCCAGCCCGACGACGGCGGCGACCAGGAGGAAGAGCCAGAAGGTGAGGCCAACCACCAGCAACACGCCCGTGCCCGCAAGCGATTCGAGCCAGACGGCGGGGTCCAGGCGCAACACGGGCGGGGTGCGCCCGGCCCCGGTGCCCAGCCGGGCCAGCACGGCTGCCGGGTCGGCCCAGGGCAGGATCTGGGAGGCCAGGAACAGGATCACGCCCGCGCCCAGCCCCCCGGCAAAGCCCCACAGGCCGGGCCGGCGCAGCACCCGGCGCCCGTAGTCGAGCAGGTAAAGCGCGAAAATCACGGGCGCATAGATGACCGCATTGGGGTGCATCGCCAGCGCCGCGCCGATCAATAGGCCGGCCAACGCGACCCGCGGCACACGGCGGGCGTCCGGATCGGAAAGATAGAGCGCAATCGCGCCGAACCCGCAAACGGCCGCCATAATATCGACCCGCGCCAGGTGGCTGGAGTAGGCAAAAGAGGGCGTAAAGGCCAGGATGCCCGCCGCGACCAGGCCCCCCCGCGGGCCGAGCAGGCGCACGCCGATGGTATAGATGATCGCCAGCAGCAACAGGCCGAACAGCAGGCTCACGATGCGCAGCGCGACGAGGTGCGGGCCGGCGACGATCATACCGAGCGTGTAGAAGATCATCGCGGTCCAGGGATAATAGTCATGGCGCTGGAAAGCGTCGGTCGCCGGCATGCCGAAGGGGTGGCCGGTGTGGATCCAGTCCCAGGCATAGCCGCCATAGATCCCCTCGTCGACAAAGGGAGGCGGCATTTCCAGTAACGTGGCGAGATTCAACCCTACTATGACGGCCAGGCCACCCACCAGCAGCACCGCGCGCCAGGGAAAGGGGCGCGCGGGCCGGGGGAGTCGGAACATAGAACGGATCTCCATGCGGCGTATGGCTAAGCACACGCCGCGCGGGCAGGGCGCGCCGCCCGTGCGATGGTTCCCAGGCGGTGCGCGGTATCATGACACACAGCAAGCAAGCCGGGCAGCGCCGGTGCAGAGCCAGTCTAACAAAAAGCCGCCGCCAGGCGCAACACGCGGGACGGCGAGGCGCGGGGGCGGCGGGGCCGGCAGAGCGCTAGAAAGCACGCGCTCCCACCGGTGTGGGTGGGAGCGCGTGGGCCGGGTGGGCGGACGGGCTAGAGTTTGGTGCGCGCTTTGTCGAGTTCTTTGCCCGCTTTGTCCAGGTGGCGCTCGGCCTCTTTGCGAGCCTTGTCCTGCTGCTCGCGCCGGCGCTCGGCTTCTTGCTCGGCTTTGATCACCGGCTTGTTGACCACCGTCTGCTGCTCGCCGGATTTCTTCGGCTCCTGCACTTGCGATTCCCAGCGGGCCTGGAGTTCATCTTCGGTCGCGTGCTGGGCGCGGCGGCCCGCATCCAGGATCTCGTTGAGGCGGGCTTGCAGTTGGGCGCGGTTAATCTCGCCGGACTGGGGGGTCAGCAGCAAGGCCGTCACCGCGCCGATGCCCAACCCCAGCAGGGTGCCGCCCGTAAACTTCAGGGTCTTGGTGATTACACTCACAGACGAACTCCTTCTGCTAAATGTGCGACCGTTGCCGCCCTCTTAGCAGCAATCTTTGTACCATTAGCACGGCCCCCCGGCAGCTCCAGCCGTCACCCCCCGCATGTCACTCTGAGCGGAGCGAAGAGTCTCGTCTTGTGGCCTACCAGACAGCGATTCTTCGCTATGCTCAGATTGACCCCGGATCCGGGCCGCGCAAGGCGCTAGGCCTTGCGCGCGACTTCATCGGTCATGCGGGCGATGAGGGCATCGACGGATTGGGCGCCGAGGTCCTCGCCGCTGCGCAGGCGGACGCTGACCGTGCCCGCGTCGCGCTCCTTGTCCCCGATTATAAGCATATAGGGCACCTTCTGCAACTGCGCCTGGCGGATCTTGGCCCCCATGCGCTCTTTGCTCGCGTCGATCTCGGCGCGCAGCCCGGCAGCCTGGAACTGGGCGACCACCTGCTCGGCATACGCCATGTGCTTCACGTCGGAGATGGGGATGATCACCGCCTGCACCGGGCTGAGCCACAGCGGGAACGCCCCGGCGTAGTGTTCGATGAGGCAGCCGAAGAAGCGCTCCATCGAGCCGAGCAGGGCGCGGTGGATCATGTAGGGCCGGTGTTCCTTGCCGTCCTCGCCGATGTAGGTCATTTCGAAGCGGGCGGGCATGTTGAAGTCGAACTGGATGGTGGTGCATTGCCAGGCCCGGCCCAGGCTGTCCTTGATCTTCATGTCGATTTTGGGGCCGTAAAAGGCGCCGCCCCCGGCGTCGATCTCGAAGGGCAGGCCGCGCTCTTGCAACGCCGCGCGCAACGCATCCTCGGCGGCCTCCCACTGCTCGGGATCGCCCACCGCTTTTTCGGGCCGCGTGGACAGATAGATCTCGTATTCATGGAAGCCGAAGGTGCGCAGCATGTCGAGCGAGAAATCGACCACGCGCAACACCTCGTCGTGCATCTGGTCGGCGCGGCAGAAGAGATGCGCGTCGTCCTGGGTGAAGCCGCGGACGCGCAACAGGCCGTGGAGCACGCCGGAGCGCTCGTAGCGGTAGACGGTGCCCAGCTCGGCCCAGCGCAGCGGCAACTCGCGGTAGGAGCGCCGCTTGGTCTTGTACATCATGATATGGAACGGGCAGTTCATCGGCTTGACGAAGAACTCCTGGTTGTCCATCTCCATGGGCGGGTACATGTTCTCGCGGTAGAAGCCGAGGTGGCCGCTGGTCTCCCAGAGCCAGGCGCGGCCCACGTGCGGCGAGAAGACGATGTCGTAGCCGCCCTTCAGGTGCGCCTCGCGCCAGTAGTTCTCGGCGATGACACGCATGAGGCCGCCCTTGGGGTGCCAGTAGATCAGGCCGGCGCCCGCTTCCTCGTGGATCGAGAAGAGGTCCAACTCCTTGCCCAACTTGCGGTGGTCGCGGCGGGCCGCTTCCTCGATGCGGTGGATGTAGGCGGCCAGATCATCTTCATTGCGCCAGGCGGTGCCGTAGATGCGCTGGAGCATGGGGCGCTTCTCGTCGCCACGCCAGTAGGCTCCGGCGATGTTGACCAACTTGAACACGCCGATCTCGCCGGTCCCGGCGACGTGCGGGCCACGGCAGAGGTCCACGAAGGGCCCGTCGCGATAGATGGAGATGGTGGCATCGTCGGGCAGGCCCTCGATCAGTTCGACCTTGTAGGGCTGGTCCTTGAACATCTCCAGCGCCTGGGCGCGGTTGAGCACGGCGTACTCAAAGGGATAATTCGCCGCCTTGTCCTCGACCATATAGCGCTCAATCTGCTCCAGGTCTTCGGGGGTCAGCGGGCGGGGCAGGTCGAAGTCGTAATAGAAGCCGTCCTCGATGGCCGGGCCGATGGCGAGCTTGGCGTCGGGGAAGATTTTCAGCACCGCCCCGGCCATGAGATGCGCGGCGGAGTGGCGCATCCGCGCCAGGTAGGCGCCCTCGCTCTCATTGTCGTCCACCGCATAGGGATGGGGCCCGTAATCGATCTCGTTCTCTTTATCAACACCCATGTGGCTCATACAACACTCCTTTAGCCCTAGCCGTCAGCCGTCAGCCGTCAGGAGACGAGAAGACAAGAAGGCGGCAAATGGCCGATTAACAATCGCTAGAGTCAAAACCGCAGATGCTTAATACCTGATAGCTGACGGCTGATAGTTACAAAAAACCTCTCGCCCGAACAACGGGACGAGAGGCGAGACTCACGTGGTTCCACCCGATTTCACGCCGCCCGAACAGGAAGCAGCGTCTTCGTGGGGCCGGTAACGGGGCCATCCGGCGCGGGCTACCGGCGGCGCGGGGCCGCGTTCGTCCGGCTGCTCCCAGGGGGTTTTCGCGAAGGCGCCACAAGCCCGGCTTGCAGCCGGGGCCGGGCCTCTCTGCTGCGCGCGCTCCGTTACTCGTCCTGATCAAAGCGTCTGGCTATGCGATTCCCTTGCATTATATGCGCGGGTGGGAGGCGTGTCAAGGATAAGTGGTCAGTGGTCAGGGCTTATGCATTCTCCTTTGCAGAGACAAGCGGGCGCTTCT
>CBJNAR010000122.1:0-7759 GCA_966434075.1 uncultured bacterium | reverse complement strand
GGCGCCACCGCGATCCACCTGCCGGTGGACGGCGAGGTGCGGCTGTGGGTGGATGGCGCCGAAGTAGAGGTAAGTGAGGACACGGTCAAGCAGGCCCGGCTAGGCGGCGCGCCCGCGGCGTCACGCCAGGTGGTGATGCGCGTGGTGCCCGCGAGCAATCTCAGCGGCGGCGCCGTGTTCGCCGGCCCGGTCACCTACGAGATGGGCGTGGGCCGGATCCGGCCCGGCGAGTGGGCCGCTCAGGGCCTGGAAGCCTACAGCGGCGGCGTGCGCTACAGCACGGCGTTCGCGCTCGTTGCGCCGCCCACCGGGCGGCTGATGCTCGACCTGGGGCGGGTGCGCGGCACCGCGGAAGTGACGGTCAACGGGCAATCCTGCGGGGTGCGAGTCTGGTCGCCCTACCGCTTCGACATCACGGCAGCCGCCCAGGTGGGGCAAAACACGGTCGAGGTGCTCGTCTGCAACACGCTGGCACCCTACCTGCGCGCCGTCAGCCCCACGCACTACGTGTTCCCCGGCCAGGAAGTGTCGGGCCTGCTGGGCCCCGTTACGCTGCGGGAACTGCGGAGGACGGACGCGGCCCCTTGACCGGGCGCCTGCGCAAGCAGGCGTTTTCCCGTCCAGGGTCGCCGGTCGCTAGCAACAGGCGGCGGTCCGGGAAGATGCGGCAGCTACAGGGCCCGGTACTAGACGGGTACCTCAGCGCGGCACCTGCTGCCTGAGCCGGTTTGTCTCCCCGTGGCCTGTCTGCACCGCAGCGCGCTGCCGCATCCCCACAGCGGCCCCGGCGACCGGCGCCGGGGCCGCGCAGCCCTACGGGGCTTCGGGCGCACCAGCGGGGGACGCGAGGCGCAGCCGCACGTCGACGGCGACGGCCCCGCCGCCTGCCGGCCGGACGATAAGCGGGTTGATCTCCACTTCCTGGATCGCGGGCCAATCGCAGGCCAACCGGGCAAGGCGAAGGATCACGTCCACCACGGCCTCCCGGTCGGCCGGTGGGGCGCCGCGGAACCCGGCCAGCAACCGGCCTGCCGGCGTCCGGTCCAGCAGATCGCGGGCCTGCTGGGCGCACAGCGGCGCGAGCTCGAAGGCCACCGCGCGCTGCAGTTCCACCGCCGTGCCCCCGAGGCCCGCCATCACCAGCGGCCCAAATTGCGGATCGCGCACGATCCCCACGATCAGCTCGGCGACGCCTTGCGCCATGCGCTGGACGGTCACGCCTTGCACCGCGAGGCCGGGGGCCCGCTCCTGCACGCGCTGTAGCAGCGCGGCGAAGGCGCTACGCAGTTGCGCGGGCGTCTCGATGTGCAACGCCACGCCGCCCAGGTCGCTCTTGTGGGTGATGCCCTCCGCGCTCAGCTTCAGGGCCACCGGGTAGCCCACGCGTTCGGCCAGCGCCAGCGCGCTCGCGACGTCGGGCGCGAGCCCCCCGGCGGGCGTCGCGATGTGGTAGGCCTCCAGCAGGGCCGCGGCCTGATCCGCCGGCAGCCAGCCGGGCCGCGCATGGGCCTGCTCCAGCACGGCGCGCGCCGCGGTCGCGGCGCCGTCCTCCGGGGGCGCGGCCCGCACTTCCGCGGGATCGAGCGCGGCGGCGGCATCGAGCCATTGCTTACGCCACCACATGGCACCGAGTGTGCTGCCCACCCGCTCCGGGAACGCGTAGTTGGGGATGCGGCGGCGGTGGAGGATCTGCGTCGCTTCGCTGGTGGACGCCAGCCCCATGATAATGCTCAGGATCGGCTTGCGCCGGCCCAGCGGGCTGTTCGCCACCTCCCCGATCACCTCGGCCAGGCTGACCGGCTTGAACCAGTCCTGCGGGGCCTGGAGCACGACCACGGCGTCCACGGTGTCGTCGCTGATCAGCGCGTCGAGGCAGAGGGCGTAGGTAGCCGGCCCGGCCCCGGCGAGGATATCGACCGGATTTTCGACGCTGGCCGCCGCAAATACCCGCTGCCGCAGGAAGGCTTTCGTCGCAGGGGTGAGCGGCGCCAGCACCATGCCGTGTTCGTCGAGCGCGTCGGCGGCGAGGATCGCCGGTCCCCCGGCGTTGGTCAGGATAGCCACGCGATTGCCGCGCGGCAGGGGCTGCCAGGCCAGGGCGCGGCCCCAGTCGAACAACTCCTCCATCGTGTTGGCCCACAGCACGCCCGCGCGCCGGAATGCCGCCCGGTAGACCGCCAGGTCCCCGGCCAGCGCGCCGGTGTGGCTCGCCACGGCGCGCGCCCCGCTCTGCCCGCGCCCCGCCTTCAGGAAGACGATCGGGCGATCGCGCGACACGCGGGCGGCAGTAGCCAGAAAGGCCGGCCCGTCGGTGACTCCCTCCATATAGCCGGTGACCACACGGGTCCGGCCGTCGCAGCCGATCTCGGCCAGCATCTCCGCGCCAGTGACATCGACCTGGTTGCCCAGGCTGACGACGCGACTGAAGCCCACGCCGGAGCCCACCGCCCAATCCATGACCGCGGCGGCCATCGCCCCCGATTGCGACAGGAAGGCGATGTCGCCCGCGCCGGGCATGCCGACCACGAAGGTCGTGTTGAGCGGGGTATAGGCGTCGATGGTGCCGATGCAGTTCGGCCCCAGCACGCGCATCCCATAGCGCGCGGCGATCTCGCCGAGGGCCTGCTCGCGGGCGGCCCCCTCCGGCCCGGTCTCCCGGAAGCCGCCGCTCAGGATAATCGCGCCGCGAATCCCGCGCAGCCCGCACTCCTCCAGTTCGGCGGCGACACCGGGCCCCGGCACCGAGATCACCGCCAGATCGACCGGGTCGGGCACCGCCGCAACGCGGGGATAGACTTTGTAGCCGAGGATCTCCTCTTCATGCGAATTGACCGGGTAGATCGGACCCTCGTAGCGCACGCTTTGCAAGTTGCGAATGACGCCGTAGCCGAGCTTCTGCTGGTCGCGCGAGGCACCAATCACCGCGACGCCGCGCGGCCGAAAGAAGACGTTGAGGTCTGAGGTTGGCATATGAACTCCCTGGGAATCGGTGGAGCGCCGGGTTTGTGCGGTGTGTCAGGCGGATGGTGCCGGGGCCAGTATATCATCAACGGCCCGACCCTGTCACCCACCGGGCACCAACGCGCGCCCGGCCCACCGGGCCGGGATGGGGCGCGGCGGCAGATGTCCCAGCCGCTGTTTTACCGAATGTTCACGCCGGCATACCGCACTGTTTACAGGCGTAGCGCATAGTGAAGGCAACATGGTGTCTATAGGGCGGCGAAACCGGGCGGCGGGCGCGCGGCACGCCCCCACGATGTCCGGCGCCGGCGGTTACCCCCGGTCCCACGTGCGCGCCCGCGCGAAACGGAGCTCCTGATGAAGACAACCCACCGCAACTACGCGGAAGAACTCGGCGACTTCCACCGGCTCTGCCGGTTTGTCCGGGACCATAACGCGCAGGTGCGCGCTCGCTCAACCTGGTCGCTCGGCCGGATCGTCGACTGGAAGTACGGGATGTATGAGAACAAAACGGCCGTCGCCGGGTTCTGCGACCGCAACGCACATCTCTGGTTCGACGCCTTTGGCGACCTGGCGGGGTTCGCCATCTCGGAAAACGGCGGCGCCGATTGCGCCATCCTCACCCTACAGGGCTACCAGTTTCTCTTCGAGGAAATCCTCCAGTGGGTCTTGCAGAACTGGCGGGATCGCGAGCCGCGTTGTACGATTGAAATCACCGGGTTGCAGACGGCGGAGGCGCGCATCCTCGAAGCCCGCGGATTCGACCGGGTGAGCACCTTCTACACCCGGCGCTTCGACCTGACCGCCGAGTCCCCCGCCCGCGTCCCGCTGCCGGCGGGGTTCACCATCATCGATATGCGGGCGCACCCCGATTACCGCCGGCAGCGCATGATGCGCGACGATGCATTCAGCGGCAAATCCGCGCCCACGGAGGAAGATTTGCAGCGGGAGATGCGCTTCTATAACTACACGCACGAGGGGCCGATCTACCATCCCGAGTGCGATCTGTGCGTCATGGCGGAAGACGGATGGCTCGTGGCCGGCTGCGAAGCCTTGATCGACGCGTACAACGCCGAAGCCGACATCGAGCGGGTCTGTACGCATCGCGGCTTTCGCCGGCGGGGCTTCGCCCGCGCCGTCATCCTGGAGTGCCTGGATCGCCTGCGGGCAATGGGGCTACGCGGCGCCTATATCACCGGGTACAGCCCGGCGGCGGTGGCGCTGTACCGAGCGGTCGGCGCGGCTGAAGAGTCCACCTCATTTGTATACGCCGCGAGCGATCCTGTGTCCGACCGGGAACCGCCCACGGTGCCCAGGCCATAGGCGCGTACCCGGTCGGGGAGCGGATGGCCATAGACGCCGCCGCCCCCGCGCCACCTGTTGCCAGCGGACGCGAAGATTGGCCGCCTGCCGGTGGCCGGCGCTGTCTTGGAGCGGGGGATAGCGGGGGGCGTGGCGGATCATCGCCAACTGGTCCGGCGCCAGTTCGGCGTCGAGCAGCGCGAAGGCGAGCAACCGGCCCGTGGGCGCCTGCACCGGGTCCTCCCAACCGGCAAAGGCCGGCCCGCTGCCCGCACCGACCCGGCGCCGCAGGCGCCCGGCAGCACGCCCCGCTCAGGGCCCGCGCAAGCCGTCGGTCTCCAGCACCCGTTGGACCGCCGCCAGGAAGGGATCGATCCGCACGCCCGGTGCGTGGGTTCCGTCAATGCCCGCCGCGCACCCCGCACACAGCCAGCAGGCGACTCAGGGCGGCGGGGTCGCCTTCGACGCGGATGCGGCCCTCGGCTATGGCCGCGTCCGGGGCGATCTGGCCCAGCAATAACGCCAGATAGGTCTCGATATCGGTGTAAAATACGGCATCCGCCTTGCGCGCGGTTCCCTGCTGCACCGCAATCGTCCCCCTGGCGATCTGCACCTGCAAGACCTCCCGGCCGATATGCAGCTCATAAGTCTCATCCAGCCCCTGCGCCTGCTCGGGCCGGAAAAAGGTCTTGAGGGTCAGCGCGTAGGAATTCAGGCCCAGCACGGTGACGCCTTCGGCTGACGGCGGTACGAACCGGCTACCCCATTTGCCCAACTCCAGCAGCGCCGTCTCCAACCCCTGCCCCACGTCGGTGAGTTCATAGACCGTGGACCCGGCGGGCGGCGGCAGCACGCGCCGGCGCAGTATCCCCTGCTGCTCCAGGCTGCGCAATCGATCCGCTAGCAAATTGGTGCTGATATCCGGCAGCCCCTCCATCAGATCCTTGAAGCGGCGCGGCCCGGCGACCAACTCGCGGACGATCAGCAGGGTCCACCGTTCCCCGACGACATCGAGGGCATAGGCCAGCCCACAATACTGGTTATAGCTGCGATTCTTCATACTCCATATTATACAACATATTCTTCTGACTTGAAAGACGAAATTCTCTACAATAAATTTTGAAGTGAGGGCTTGATTTTGCTTCCGCATTCCCCGACCCCGCCGGGATAGATTCTGTATACCGGAAACCGAAACAGGTGGGGTACTGGAACCCGTAAAGGAGGAGCTATGAACACCGCTGATGAAACACGGGCGCTCGTGAGCGCCGAGCGCGCGCCCCGCGCGACGACTCGCGAGTGGGTCGGACTGGCCGTGCTCACCCTGGCTTGCCTGCTCTACTCGATGGACCTGACCGTGCTGCACCTGGCGGTGCCCCGGCTGAGCGAGGATCTTAAGCCGAGCACCACGCAGTTGTTGTGGATCATCGACATCTACGGCTTCCTCGTCGCCGGCTCGCTGATCACGATGGGCACGCTCGGCGACCATATCGGGCGCCGCAAGCTGCTGCTGATCGGGGCCGCCGTGTTCAGCATCACCTCGGTAATCGCCGCGTTTTCGGTCAGCGCCGAGATGCTCATCGTGAGCCGCGCGCTCATGGGGGTGGCCGGGGCCACGCTGGCGCCGTCCACGCTGTCCCTGATCTTCAACATGTTCCGCGACCCGCGGCAGCGGTCGGTCGCCGTCGGCGTGTGGATCTCGGCCTTCTCGGCGGGCGGCGCCATCGGCCCGGTGCTGGGCGGCCTGCTGCTGGAGCACTTCTGGTGGGGGTCCGTGTTCCTGATGGCGCTGCCGGTGATGGCGCTGCTGCTCGTGCTGGGACCGCGCGTGCTGCCCGAATTCAGCGATCCGGCGGCGGGGCGCCTGGACCTGCGCAGCGCGGCGATGTCGCTGGTCGCCATGCTGGGCGTGATCTACGGCCTGAAGGAGATCGCGCAGCATGGCCTGGAACTGGTGCCGGCGCTCTCCATCGTCGTCGGCGTGGGCGTCGGGGTGGCGTTTGTGCGCCGGCAACTGGCCCTGGCCGATCCGATGATCGACGTGCGCCTGTTCCGCATACCGTCGTTCAGCGCGGCGCTGGCGACCAACGTGCTGGGCGTGTTCGTGGTGGTGGGCTACTTCCTGTTTATCGCGCAGTATCTGCAGCTCGTGCTCGGGCTGGCGCCGTTCGAGGCGGGCGTGTGGTCGGTGCCCTCGGCGGTCGGGTTCATCGTCAGTTCCAACCTGGCCCCGCGCGTGCTGCACCGCGTGCGCCCGGCGTTCGTGATCAGCACCTGCCTGGCGCTGGCGGCGCTGGGGCTGAGCCTGCTCTTGCTGGCCGGCCCATCGTCCGGCCTCACCGTCCTCGTGACCGCATCGGTCGTCATCGCCCTGGCGCTCTCGCCGCTGTTCGCGCTGACCACGGAGCTGATCGTCGGCAGCGCGCCGCCGGAGCGGGCGGGCGCGGCCTCGGGCATCGCCGAAACCGGCTCGGAACTGGGCGGCGCACTGGGCATCGCCATCCTGGGCAGCATCGGCACGGCGGTATACCGCAGCGACCTGGCCGGTAGCCTGCCGGCAGGCATCGCGCCCGCGGCGGCGGCGGCAGCGCAGGACACGCTGGGCGGCGCGGTCGGCGTGGCGGCCCACCTGCCCGCCCCGGTGGCCGGGGCGCTGCTCGACGGCGCCCACCTCGCGTTCGTCCACGGGTTGCACCTGGTCGCGGGCATCAGCGCCGTCATCGCCATCACCGGGGCCATCGTAGCCGTCCTCGCCCTCCGCCACGTCCCCGCCGGCGCCCAGAGCCCCGAGCCGGCGGACGTGGCCGGGACGCACGAGACCGTAACCTTCATCGAGTTCGACAACCAGGAGGCCTGCAATGCTGCTTGAGAATGCTTTTGCCGAGACCTTCGGCGCGGTTGGGGCCACCGGCCCGGTGCAGGAATGGAAAGAGCGCGTGGTCGTGGCGCGCTTCGCCGCCAGGGTGGGGGCCCTGGGACCGCTCTCCCCGGCGTCCCCGGCCCTCCAGGCCCGGCTGCTGGAAGAGGTCAAGTTCGTCGCCCGGCACATCGACGGCAGCGCCGAGACCGGGGCGGCAGCCGGCTACGACCGGCGCGTCCTCCACGAAGAGGGCGATACCTGGTCGCTGGCGGCCATCATCCTCCGCCCCGGCCAGCAGACGCCCGAGCATGACCACGGCGGCTGGGGCTGCGCGGTGACGGTCCAGGGAGTCGAGCGCGACCGGCGCTTCGCCGAGGACGCGGCGGGCTCGCTGGAACTCCTCGGGGCGCGGGACTATCCGCCGGGCACGGGCTATGTCTTCGACGCCACGGACGTGCACCAGCCGGTGGGCGCCGATCCGCACCGGGTGACGGTCGCGCTCCACTTCCTGGTTCACCACAGCCACATCAACCACCTGCACGAAACCAGGGATTACGCCGAAGCATTCTATGCTGAGGTCGCTTGAGCACACGAACGCCGCCCCCGCCGGGACGGGCGCACCGGCAACCCCGGCGCCCG
>CBJNAR010000121.1:0-7773 GCA_966434075.1 uncultured bacterium | reverse complement strand
GAAGCTGATTACCGGGAACGTCTGGGTAAAGGCAGGCGTCATCGCCAGAGTAGCCGTGAACGCGTAATTGTGCGGATCATTGGGGTAAAATCGGCCCACGACATCGCTGAGGTACACTTCCGGCGCGATATCGGTGCTGCGCAGGGGCCATGCATAGGCGCCCCGCCCGTAAGTCCAGAGCGTCAGGGTGGTGAAGTGCTGGTCGGCGGTTATGTCCGAGATAATCGCGCTGGGCAAGCCGGCGGTGAACTTTAGCCACTCGGGACTACTTGCCGTGATATCGTTGGTATAGTAGAGGCCCCACGCACTGCCCGCGAAGACCTGATCGGGATTGAGCGGGTTAACCAGCACAGAGTAGAGTGGGATATCGGGGAGGTTCCCGCTTTTATCAGTCCAGGCGTGACCAGCACAGTTCGCCGTACAGGTCACCTGGAACAGATGGCCGGCGTGCCCAGGAATAGTCGCATTGAACCCATCCAGTGCAGCATAACCGATTAACGGGTTGATCGGGTCGGTGGTCACGTCGTTGATCGCGCGCCGCGGCAGCGCGCTATCGGTCACGTTGACCCAGGTAGCCATGACCGGGCTACCCAAGCCGAACCCGTACTGCACGGTCCCGTCGCTCTTGCCCGCGATAGCCACAGTGTCGTCGTTCACGGCGTAGCTGAGGGCGCTGATGAGAGCGCCTCCGGTCTCCGGACTGTTGTACTGCCAACTATCACCACCATTATAGGTTTCCCAAACCCGGTAAGTTCCGGCGATCAGGTGAGTGCAGCCACCGATCCCACACTGCGATTTGGCGAGATCGAAGGGCATGTAGATCCCGGCTTCACTGGAGATCACCTCTCCCTTTGAATTCCGGGTGACCCAGGCACCTGTGACATCGCTGTAAGGACCGCCGGGACCGTTCTGAGATCGCTGAATCAGACCGTTGTTGTAGCCCAGATACCAGACCTGGCCGGCGACCGGCTCAATACGTGCGGATCTGCCATCACCGCCTACCTTGACTTGCCAAGGCGCCACGCCGGGGGCGCCGACCCACTGGTGGACGAGAACGCCATTGTCTTGGGTCGCGCCCGCGGCGCCAGGGGTCCCAGAGCTGGCAAAGTCGTTCGTGGTGTCGCCGGAGTAAAACTCGATGGTATTGAGACCCCTATTAATCGTAGTAAACGCGGTGGGATCGGTCGGTGAGATGCTATCGGCGTTGAGACTAAGGTACGCTCCCCCGTCGTTGCCAACCAGCAGAGTGTTTGACGAGCCCGGCACATAGGTCAGAGTGTGCTGATCCTCGTGAACATAGTTGGTCTCATTGGTGAGACAGCTCACTTTATCGAGGTGCTGCCCCCCATCGCGCGAGCGCCAGAGGTCAGTCAAAGCCATGTAGAGGTGGTCGGGGTCATTAGGGTCGACCGCTAGACCTTGAGTGTAGCTGTTGTAGCTGGTGTTCGTGGTAGCGCCGACACAATCATGCAGCGCCGTCCCTTCCGATTGCCGTGTCCAGCTTACACCCCCATCCGTGGTGCGCCACAGTCCGAGTTGATGGTGATCGCTAATCTTTTCGACTTGCGCGTATAGATAGTCTGGATGCCCTGGAGCACTCGCTAGGTCGATACGGCCCAGAGGATTCCCCGCGCCCGCAGTACCATAAGCGGTACCGCTGCCTGACTGGGCCGGCCAGCCGTTGTCGGCGCGGCTGATCAGATCCCACCGCGTGGGGCAGCCACTTAGCGGCAGGGTAGTCGAGTAAACGCCGTTGACACCGTTCGTGGCCGTCTGCACACTACCCACGCCCACGTATAGCCTAACGCTGCTCCCAACCGTGGTGACGACCAGGTCGGAGACGCTGTGATCCTCCCCATTATGGGCGCTTTCCGGCGCACAGGCCATCCAGCTATCGCCGCCATTGTAGGAGAAAAAGAGCCGATCCGGAGGATTCCCCACTGTCGGCAGGGCCGTTCCCGCGATGAGATTCTGGTGATTGAGCGGATTCACCCGCAGTTTGGTGACTGATTGGAACTGCGCGAAGTTGGAGGGACTACCATCCTTGATCGTCCAGTGGAGACCGGCGTCGGTGCTTTTGAGAATCCCTGCGCTCAGCGGCGGGCGGATTTGCCGGTCGCCGGTAGCCGCGTAGATGATATTATGGTCGACCGGATCGATCACCACATCGTCAATAGAAGTGGTGGCTATCAGGGGATCGTCGAGAACCGAGAACCAGCTGGTGTTGGAATCGCAGCAGTTAGTCGTCTTCCACAGGCTACCGCCGGGCCCGCCTAGATAGGCCACGTTGGGCGTGACCGGGTCGACGGCGATGGTGTTGACCCGCCCGGCCACGGGGTTGGTATCTTTCATCCCCGGTTGGGGACCCAGGGCAGTGAACCGATCGGGATCGAGCACCGGGGCTGCCGAGTCGCCGTTCAGCGAGGCGGTCACTTGGCCGGTGGGCACGCCCCGGCGCAGGCGCCGGTCCTGGGCGACGGCGTTGCGCACCCAAGCTGGATCGAAACGGCCGGTGGGGTAGGTGAGGTGGGTCTGCCAGTACGCAGTAGCGGCTTCCCGGCGTTTCTCGCGGCTCGCCGGATCATTAGCAGCGGGCGGCAGTGGGCGGTTTTGGTGAGCGGACGCGGTAGCAGTGACGGTGGCGCTGGGCAGGGGCGCACCAGCGGCCGAGGGGCGCGGGTTAGAGATGGGGACAAGCGCTGAGAGTATGGCACAGGTTAATACGAGGCCGATGCGGAAGGCCGCGACCAATTTATCCACGTATGAGGTCCTTTCAGGATGATGCTTTACTAGATGGGGTAGAGTCTATCGTCCCGCCTCGGAATGGTGAGGACATGGGCCAGAATTATTGCTGATCGACGCGGTTGTCCGCGTTTGCATTGCGTGGCTGCCACCGTCCGGTGAGCCGCCGCCCTAAGGATGTTGCCCGCGTCCCCTCACGCGCAGGGACTTGGCGGGGCGTAGGTGGGGTCAAACGGAAGCTGATACGTGTAGGTATCTGGCGGTGTGTAGAACAGTGTCAGTGTCAGTACCATCGTCGAGCCGATGACCTGGCCCTGGTAGCGCGCGGGGATCGGCGCCGGGGGGGTCGGCTGGGGAAACCCAGGCTTATCTAAATACGTTCCGGGCACGTCAAAGCGGCCCTGGGCGTCTACCCGTAGTGGAGGAAAGCGGCCCAAGGCACAAGTGAAGACGAGCGCCCCGCCACTGCTATCGGTCGTTAGGCTAATTTCACCTCGGCCCCAGGTGCCGATGAGCACCTCGCCAGCGGCGGGAGGCGTGAAGACGGCAGGCACGGTTGGGGGCGCCGGGGTGGTGGTGGGGGGCCTGGGGGTGCGAGTGGGTGTGGGCTGCGGGGGGGGTGACGGCGTAGGCGGAAGAGGCGTGAGGGTGGGGGGCAAGGCGCTGGTCGGGGGTGGCAGCGTGGCGGGGAAGGAGGTGGGCGTGGGCGCCGCCGGGCCGGTCCCACCGGCCCCGCAGCCGCTCTGCAGCAGCAGCAGCAGGATGGCGGTGTACAGCAAGCGCAAGCGTGGGTTGGTTCGTGTAAGCATCGTTTCCTCCTGCGCCGTTCGTGTGTAGCCCCGCGTATACTGACAACTCCGTTCGTACCCGGATTGTAGCACAGCTGATGACCGCATAGCAATAGGTATGTACTAGTACTTTCATCTTATATTAGTACTATCCCACTATGACGCGAGCAGAGCATAGTTCCTACTAGCAGGGGCACAGCAAAAGGCGATCCCCGCTGCACGCTTTTTCCTGGGGAATAAACCAAGAGCAATCAGGCAGGAAGAGCCGAAGGGGAGCCGAGAGCAGCACGGAGCAAGTCTAGCGCCGTCGCTTCAATCGCGCGAACCTCGGCTTCCGGTAGGTGTAAGAAGGCTGCCACCTCGTCGAGGGCATGGGGCACCCCATCACCCAGGCCAAAGCGCCGGATCACCACCTGCCGCGCCACCGGGTCCAGGCCGGCCAGTGCCGTCCCCAGCTCCTGCCGCTGCACGGCGGCCAGGCTCGCATTCTCCGGGGTCGCGGACGGCTGATCGGCGATCGCGTCGCCCAGGCGCTGCTCGCTGGCGGCACTGCCAGGGGCATCCAGCGACAGTGGCGGGTCCATGATCCCCAATACCTGCCGCACCCGCTCGGGGGCCAGTCCGGTCATCTGCGCCAGATCCGCCACAGCAGGAGGATCGACCGCGGTCTGCGCCCACTGGTGGCGGGCGGCGCTGATCTGGCGGATCGCCTCGACAACCCCGGCGGGCAGCCGGATCAGCCGGCTACGGCTGGTCAGCGCTCCCAGAATGGCTTTGCGGGCACCCCAGGCCGCGTGGCGGCTGAAGTGCGGGCCTTTGGCGGGGTCGAAGCTGCCGGCAGCCTGCACCACGCCAGCCCAGCCATCTTGGAGGAGATCTTCGTAAGGAACGTTATAGCCACTATACTGGCGGGCTAACCCTTCCACGAGCGGCGTACAAGCCAGGATCAACTGCAGGCGGGCCTGCCGCGCCGCCCGCACCTGGGCCAGCAGCCGCACGCCGGTGGCCTGTGGGATCGGCTGGCCCGCTTCCCGTAAGGCACGTAGCCGAGCTTGCGCCTGCCTGCCAGCCGCCAATTGCTGGCCGAGGGTCCGCTCGACCGTGGGGGCTAATAACGAACTAGCCGGGGGCGCACTGGCGCGCCCCGCCCCTGCGTCCCGTTCAGGCCGCGTCGGGGCCAGCGGAGCAGGCGGGGACGCAGGCACGAGAGTCGTAGCAACCATCAGGAGCCTCCTTCTTACGAGCCGACCGGGTCGGGCTCGGTCGCCGTCCATCGTTCGCCCCCTCCCCTCACCCTGGCGGGTTCGGCGCGCGCAAGCGCACGCTTGCGCGGGACGGGCCGCCAGGGTACACCCGCCTGGGATCACGCGCGGCTGCTTGCTCGGATCTTTGCGAAATGCTAAAATGCCCCTGATAGGCAGCAACTATTTGGCACCGGCGTGCCTGGATGGCGTTGGTTGGTTCGAATCGGGGCATGCCACCCTGGCGCGGCCCGTCTTTGTAAGAGGCCCGCATGCTGACCCTCACCCTCGACACGGCCCGGCGGTTCATCCTCGGCAAGCAGGGGCTGTGGCCCGGCCGCCGCTGGCGTGGCCCCGCCGGCACCGCCCAGGCCATGCGCGCGATGGAGTATCTGCAACTCGACCCCCTGCAAGTGCTCGCGCGCAGCCAGGACATTACGTTGCACAGCCGAGTCCTCGATTACACACCCGGCCTGTGGGAGGATCTGGCCTATGGGCAGCGCCAGTTCTTTGATTGGGGTGGCTGGCTGGCCGTCCGCCCGATGGACGAACTGCCGCACTGGCGCGTGGTCATGCATCGCGAGCGCGATGGTGACTATGGCGACTCGCGCTTACGCCAGATCGCCCGTGACCATGCCGAGGCCATCGACGAAATGCGGGCCATTTTGGCCGAGCGCGGCACCGTGACCAACCGCGACTTCGCGATGGCGACGCGCACCCGCACGCAGAGTTATCGCGGCCGCAAGGATAGCGCCTTAGCCTTGTATTACTTGTGGTACACGGGCGAAGTCATGACCCACCACCGCGAGAACTTCGAGCGCGTCTATGCCCTCACCCAAACGGTCGCCCCGACCCATCTGATCCACGACAGCGACCCGGCCACGGCCGACCGCTTCCTGATCCAAAAGGAAGTCGGCTTCGCCGGGCTGTCGCGGCTGAACCGGACCAGCGATTCGTATCGGCGCGGCGAACCGGATCGCGCCACGCCGCAACTGCTCGCCGGGCTGTTAGCCGCCGGCGACCTCATCGAGGTGCGGGTGGAGGGTTGGAAGGCGGCCCACTACGCGCTCGGCAGCGATGCCGCCATCTTCGACGAGTTGTGCGCCGGCCGCGTGCCGGTGGCCTGGGCCCCGCTGGAGACGACGACGACGGACGAGGTCGTCTTTCTGGCCCCGCTCGATCCCGTGAGCGCGCGGGGGCGCGCCAAAGTCTTATTCGGCTTCGACTATGTGTGGGAGGTCTACAAGCCGGCACCCCAGCGGCGGTTCGGCTACTATGCACTGCCGATGTTGTGGGGCGAACGGCTCGTGGGGCGTTTCGACAGCAAACTGGACCGCACGACTAACACCTTCGTCATTCTGGGTTTGTGGTTGGACGATGAGACGCTCGGCCACGACCCCGCCTTTGCCGAGGCCCTGGCGCGCGGGCTGGCCCGCTTCCGCACCTTTCTCGGCGCGCGCACGCTGGATGCCCAGGCCATTACCGAGCCGCTGCTGCGCCGGCGCGCAGTTACGGTGACAGACACGCCGTGACGGGGCCTTGCGCGGCGTAGCGTCGTGTCGGTCAAGGCGGCGTATTCGCGGGTCAAATCGATAAAGCTCCGTGATGTGAGCCTGTTGCTGCCCGGTTGTCCAAGCTTTAGCTTCTCCTGAAGGAAGAGACGATGGAACTGTTCCTCACGCTATTGAGCGGGATCGCCTGGACGCTCGTCTATATCGAGTCCATCCGCATCGGCTTCCAGCACAAAACCTATACCATGCCGGTCGCGGCCCTGGCCCTCAACATCGCGTGGGAAACGGTCTACGGGGTTCACGGCTTGATGACCGCCCTCTCCGTGCAAGGCGTGGTCAATATCATCTGGGCGCTGACGGACCTGGTCATCGTCTATACCTACTTCCGCTTTGGGCGCAGCGAGCTACCTGCGTTTGTGACCGGTCCGCTGTTCCTCGCCTGGGGCGCGCTCGTCTTTAGCAGCGCCTACATCATCCAGGGGCTGTTTATCGTACAATTCGACTGGCCGGCAGCCGCGCGGTACAGCGCCTTCATCCAGAACCTGCTGATGTCCGGTCTCTTCATCGCCATGTTCGTGGGGCGTCAGGGCAACCGCGGCCAGAGCCTCGTTATCGCCTGCGCCAAATGGCTGGGCACCCTGGCCCCCACCATCATCTTCGGCATCTACGAGAACTCCCCCTTGATCCTGGGCCTGGGCCTGCTGTGCAGTGTGTTCGACCTCACCTACCTCGGACTGCTCCTCTGGGCCAAGCAGCAACCCGCTCGACTAAACACGACCACGCCGTAAACGGCATACTCTGCGGCATGGATAGCCAGCCTATCGCTACGTCGAAGCGAGCCTAGCCTAGATTTTGGTGCGAAACTCGGTGTGGCCTCTAATTTGCAGCGCCGCTGCCAAGCGTGATGCACAGCAAGGGAGGCTAACCATGTTACGTGACCGCTATGAGCCGGTGGACATCTTCGCCCAAGTGCCCCAATTGAGCCAAGCCATGGATCCTGTTCTTGCGCAACTTAACCACCTGCTTGACGATGATGCCATCTTCCAGCAACTCAAGGCGGATCTGAGTACCCGCTATCGCTACACCACTCGTACTGGTCGACCCTCTACCCCAGTCGAGGTGATCTTGCGCCTGCTCGTCATCAAGCATCTTTACGGCTGGAGCTACGAGCAGACCGAGCAGTATGTCGCCGACAGCTTGGTGCTGCGTGATTTCTGCCGCATCTACTGGCAACCGGTGCCCGACGACACGACCCTCCTGCGCTGGGCGAACCTCATTCAACCAACTACTCTGCATCAACTGCTCGACCATGTCGTTGGACTGGCCCAGCAACTCAAAGTCACCCGGGGGCCGCAAGCTACGCACGGACGGCACGGTCGTGGAAACCAACATCCACCCGCCGACCGATAGCAGCCTGCTCAACGATGGCGTGCGCGTCATCAGCCGTATTCTCAAGTCGGCGCACCGCCTGTTAGCCGCTGGCGGCGCAGT
>CBJNAR010000120.1:0-7798 GCA_966434075.1 uncultured bacterium | reverse complement strand
CTGCCCGGCGGATCTCGTTCGCCATCCCGACCAGATCCGCTTTCCTGCGACAATGCCGATATAACAGGGTATGGGCCTGACGGCTAATACCTGACGGCTGACGGCTGATAGCTGACAGCGACGTAAGAGGCACAGCGATGGTAAATGCAACCCTGGCGGCGGATGCCGCATCCACAGCGCGTCCCGCGCCCGATTGGGCGGCGGTACGCGCCGACTTCCCCATACTGCGCCAGGAGGTGCACGGCTACCCGCTCTGCTTCCTCGACAACACGGCCACGGCGCAAAAGCCCGAGCCGGTGCTGGCCGCCATGGACGCCTATTACCGCACCACCAACGCCAACATCCACCGCGGCGTGTACCAGATGAGCGAGCAGGCCACCGCGCTCTACGAGGACGCGCGCGCCCGCATCGCCGCTTTCATCAACGCCCGGTCGAGCCGCGAGATCATCTACACGCGCAACACCACCGAGGCAATCAACCTGGTGGCCGCCACCTGGGGCCGGGCCAACGTCGGGCCGGGCGATGCCATCCTCTACACGGCCATGGAGCACCACAGCAACATCGTGCCCTGGCAGTTGCTTGCCCAGGACCGCGGCGCCACCCTGCGCTACATCCCCATCGACGACGCGGGCCGGCTGGTGCTCGACGATCTCGACACGCTGCTCGACGGCGTGAAGATCGTCGCCGTGACCTACGCCAGCAATGTGCTGGGCACGATCAACCCGGTGGCCGAGATTACCGAGGCCGCCCACCGCCACGGTGCCGTGGTTCTCATCGACGGCGCGCAGGCCGTGCCCCATATGCCGGTGGACGTGCAGGCGCTGGGCTGCGACTTCCTGGCCTTCTCGTCGCACAAAATGCTCGGCCCCACCGGCATCGGCTGCCTCTACGGGCGGCGCTCGCTGCTGGAGGCCATGCCGCCCTACCAGGGCGGCGGCGACATGATCCGCCGGGTCACGCTGGAGCGCTCGACCTGGAACGACCTGCCCTGGAAGTTCGAGGCGGGCACCCCGGCCATCGCCGAGGCCATCGGCCTGGGCGCCGCCGTGGACTACCTGCGCGCCCTGGGCATGGACAACGTCCGCGCCCACGAGCAGCAACTGGTGGCCTACGCGCTGGACCGGCTCGCCACCGTGCCCGGCCTGCGCGTCCTGGGCCCGCCCGCCGCCGAGCGCGGCGGGGTCGCCGCCTTCAGCCTGGGCGAGATCCACCCGCACGACATCGCCAGCCTGCTCGACCAGCGCGGCATCGCCATCCGCGCCGGGCACCACTGCTGCCAGCCGATCATGGACTACTACGACGTGCCCGCCCTGGCCCGCGCTTCCTTCTACATCTACAACACCGAGGCCGACGTGGACCGCCTGGTCGAGGGCCTGCACTTCGTGCGCGAGGTCTTCGGCAGCGAATAGTCCGCGCTAGCCGGCCGGTGACGTTTCGCACCGCGAAGACGCGAAGAACGCGAAGAGGATTTAGATTAGTCCGGTTCTTCGCGTCTTTCCGCTTTCGCGATGCGTTTCCATAGCGGTTCCCGCCATCCTCTTGACATCCGCAGGAATCGGATCTATAATCGCTTTATAATTAATCAATCGTTCGATTAATGAAGCGGGAGGTAGGGCTATGCAGACGCAGACGAAGCCGGCGAAGGAAGCAGGCGTGCCTGACGTGGAGAAAATCGACTGCTGTATCGTGGGCGGCGGGCCGGCGGGCGCCGTGCTGGCCCTGCTGCTGGCGCGCCAGGCTGTACCCGTGCTGCTGCTGGAGGAGCACAAGGATTTCGACCGCGACTTCCGCGGCGACACCATCCACCCCTCGGTGCTGCAGGTCATGGACGAGATCGGGCTGGCCGGGCGTCTGCTGCAACTGCCCCACACCGAGATGCACACGATGAGCCTGGAGACCGGCGCCGGGACGATCACGCCGGTCGACTTCCGGCGGCTGAAAACCCACTACCCCTACATCATGATGGTGCCCCAGGTCGATTTCCTCAACTTCGTCACCAAAGAGGCGGCATGCTACCCGCAGTTCCACCTGCGGATGAATGCCCGCGTGGAAGAACTAATCGAGGAGGGTGGCGTGATCCGCGGTGTGCGCTACCGCGGGCCGGATGGGCGACATGAGGTGCGCGCCCGCCTCACCGTGGGGGCTGACGGGCGCTTCTCGCGGCTGCGCAAGCTGGCCGGGCTGGCGCCCATCGCCAGTTCTCCGCCCATGGACGTGCTCTGGTTCCGCCTGCCCCGCCGCCCCGGTGACGCCGAGGAGGCGGGAGTGCGCTTCGGCGCCGGGCGGCTGGGCATCCTGCTCAACCGGTTCGACTACTGGCAGGTGGGCTACGTCATCGCCAAAGGCACCTATCAGCCGCTTCGCGCCGCCGGCATCGCGGCGTTCCGCGCCCAGGTGGCCGAACTGTTCCCCGAACTGAGCGACCGGGTGGATGCCATCCGGGACTGGAAGGACATCTCCCTGCTGTCCGTCGAGTCGAGCCGGCTGGCGCGCTGGTACCGGCCCGGCCTCCTGCTCATCGGCGACGCCGCCCACGTCATGACGCCGGTCGGCGGCGTGGGCATCAACTACGCCATCCAGGACGCCGTGGTGGCGGCCAACGTGCTGGGGCCGCGCTTCCGCCAGGGCCGGCTGCGCCTGCGCGACCTGGCGGCGGTGCAGCGCCGGCGCGAATGGCCCACGCGCATCATCCAGGCAGCCCAGGCCGCCGTCCAGGAGCGCCTGCTGGGCGAGGCGCTACGCAGCAGCGGCCCGTTCCACCTGCCGCCCATTGCCCGCATCCTGCTGGGCATCCCGTTGCTGCGCAATCTCCCGGCGCGGTTCATCGCCTTCGGCGTCTGGCCGGTCCATGTGCGCGGCGGACGAGCCGGCTCGCCGCGGGCCTGACAGCACACTAGCGGAAGAACCGCCCGCCTAGACAGCCTACGGCGCTGGACCTACAGGCATTGTGACTAAAGTCACAGTGCCTGTTTGACTTTCCTCCCGGCCTGGTCATTACTTCCTCCGCTAAGAGAATTCGCGGTTGCCTGCTAAGATAGACCTGTATCGAAAACGACACGTATGTCGCAATGGGAGGAAGTATGGTCACTACATTACAACAACCGGCGCCCGCGGGAATTGCCACCGGGCAGCCGGTTATCGACATCGAAGGCTTGCAGGTATCCTACGGCGCGGTGCAGGCCGTGCGCAACGTGAGCTTGCAGGTGCGGCAGGGCGAGATCTTCGGGCTGCTGGGGCCGAACGGCGCGGGCAAGACCACCACGCTGGCAGCCATCGAGGGCCTGGTGCAGCCGCAGGCCGGGCGCGTCATCGTCCTGGGTCGCGACATCCGCACGCAGGCGCGAGAGATCAAGCGCCGCCTGGGCATCAGCCTGCAAACCACAGCGTTCTTCGACTCGCTGCGGGTCTGGGAACTGGTCCGGTTCTACGCCGGTCTCTACGACGTGATGCTGAGCAAGGCGCAGGTGCTCGATCTGCTGGCCGGGTTCGAGCTGGCCGAGAAAGCGAACGCACGGGCCGAGGAACTCAGCGGCGGGCAGCAGCAGCGCCTGGCCCTGGTCCTGGCGATCGCCAACGACCCGGAGATCGTCATCCTGGACGAGCCGACCACCGGCCTCGATCCGCAGGCCCGGCGCCACGTCTGGGACAGCATCCGGCAGATCCGCGCCAGGGGCTGCACGGTGCTGCTGACCACGCACTACATGGAGGAGGCCCAGGAACTCTGCCACCGGGTCGCCATCATCGACCGCGGCGAGATCATCGCCCTGGATACACCCGGCGGCCTGATCAACAATCTGCACGCCGACAGCCTGATCACCGCCACGGTGCGCCTGCCGGAAGACCGGGTGCGTGCTCTGCCCGACGTCACCGGCGCCCACTACGAAGGCGATAAGCTGACCGTGCGCACCGGCAACGCCCAGGAGACCGTCCTGGGGCTGCAACAACTCGCGGTCGAGCAGCGCCAGGTGCTGAGCGACCTGAGCATCCGCCAACCCGACCTGGAAGATGTCTTCATCACCCTCACCGGGCGCAAGATTCGTTAGCCGCGGGCCGGTCGCAAGCCGGCCGGCCACCAGCCAACCCCGCAGGGGTCGGTTGCAAACCGGCCCGGCAACTGGTAACGCTGTAGGGGCCGGTTGCAAACCGGCCCGGCAGCTGGTAACGCTGTAGGGGCCGGTTGCAAACCGGCCCGGCACATCGCGAATAAGGAGTAATTGAAATGCTAACCGATGCAACCACCGTCGCAACGCCATCCCCGGTCCAGATCGCCGGGCGCCGGTTCGGCTTGCTCTTGCAGACCAACTTGCTGCTCTACCTGCGCAACCGCATGGCCGTGTTCTGGAACATGGTCTTTCCCATCGGGCTGATGCTGCTGTTCGGCGCGATCTACGGGCGCGAACCGGCGGTAATCACCTACCTGGCAACCGGCATGGTCGTGCTCAGCCTGCTGTCGAACGGCCTGATCGGCAACGCCGCCACCATGGCGCTCTGGCGCGAGCGCGGCATCCTGCGCCGCATCCAGACGACGCCGCTGCCGCTGTGGCAGTTGCTGCTGGCGCGTATCGTCACCCAGGGCGCGATCATGATCCTCCAGGCATGCCTGCTCATCGGCACCAGCGTGCTCGTGTTCGGCGCGCAGTTCGAGATCAGCAATCTGATCGCCGCTGTCCCGGCGGTGGTGCTGGGCGCGCTGCTGTTCATGGCCTTCGGCCAGGCGCTGGCGGCGCTCGTCCAGAAGGTGGACACGGTCAACATCATCGGGCAGGTCATCTACTTCCCGCTCATGTTCCTGGGCAACATCTTTCTCCCGCTGCAGCAACTACCCGATGCGTTACAAACGGTGGGCAAGTGGTTCCCCAGCGCCTTGATCGCCGACCTGGTGCGCACCACGATGCTCGGCCAGCGCACTGCCGACATGATCCTGCCGCTGCCCGTGACCCTGCTGGGCGTTGCCTGCTACTTCGTCGCCGCGGTGGTGATCGCGGTGCGGTTCTTCAAGTGGCGTTGACGACGGGCCTAACCCCCCTGCCCCCTTCCCGGCGCCGGGAAGGGGGAGACGGCGGACGGGCCTAACCCCCCCTGCCCCCTTCCCGGCGCCGGGAAGGGGGAGACGGCGCAAGAGCCGGGATGCAGTGCGACTCGACCGGCGTGCTATAATGGATGCCGGTGTTACAGTGATGATGCAGCAAAGGACAAACGGCCATGCCCGACGATCAGACAAAACAGGAGGCCCCGCTGCCCGCGCAGTGGAAGATGCCGGCCGTCATCGACAGCTTCCTGGTTTTGTACTACTTCGTGACCTGGATCGCCATCGGCGGCTATACCGCCGCCGCCTTTGCCGATGCGCCGGGGCGGGCCGCCGGGTTTCTGCTGCCCGCGGCCCTGTACGGCGCGCTGCTTCTGAGCTTTCCCGTGCTGAACTGGCGCCGCTACCGGCGCGAGCGCAGCGCGATCAACGACCTGCTCTGGGGCTACGACGAGCAACGGATCGAGCAGATCGTATATGTCCTGGTCGATTTCGGGCTGATCGGCTGGCTGAGCGCGCTCCACCCGACGTTCACGGCGATGTACTTCCTGCTCTACGGGCACACCTGGGGCATACTACATTGGAACGGGCGGCTGGCCTTCGCGGTGGTCGCGGCGGAAATCGTCGCCCACCTATACCAACTCGGGCTGATCACGCTGTTCCTCACCGAGAAGACCTTGCCGGCGGAATTCTGGATCTATACCTTTGCCATCGCCAGTTGCCTGGTCTACGGCGGCATGATCATGCGGCTGATCCGGTCGCGCATCGAGAGCGAAATCCTGGTCCATGAACTGCGGCAGACCAAGCAGCAGCTTGAAGAGGCACTGGCGAAGGAAAAAGAGGTGGCCGTACTGCGCGAGCGCAACCGCATGGCGCGCGAGATGCACGACGTGCTGGGCCACGCGCTGTCCCTGGTGGCCGTGAAGATCGAGGCGGCCCAACGCCTGCAAGCGGTGGACCCGGCCCGCGCCGCCGCCGAACTCGAAGCGACCAAGACGCTGGTGCGCGAGAGCATGACCGATCTGCGGGCCTCGCTGGCGCAACTGCGCAGCCCCGAGTTGGAGGCGAGCGACCGGGCGCTGGACGAGGCGCTGCGCGAGTGGGTCACGCGCACCGGGCGGGAAGCGGGCATCGAGGTCGAGTGTATATTCGAGCCCGCTGTCGCCGCGGTGCCCCCGCCGATCCAGGACGCGCTCTGGCGCGTGGGCCGCGAAGCCGTCTTGAACACCGTCAAGCATGCCCGCGCCCGCCGGATCGAGATCCACCTGTTCCGCAAAGACAACATGGTCTACCTCTCGGTAGCCGACGACGGCGTGGGTATCCCGCACCTGGCCGAGGGCACGGCGCGGCTTGAAGGCGCGGGCCATTACGGCGTGCGCGGCATGCGCGAACGGCTGGAGGCGCTGGGCGGGCGGCTCACGATGCGCCCCAATCCCGACGGCCACGGCACCCTGGTGCTGGCCGGGGTGCCGCTGCCGCCCGCCGAACCGCCGCCCCCCACCCGCCTGCGCGACCGGCTCTCGCCCGCGCGCCGGCTCTTGTTCCGCAAAGGGGAACACTCGTGATCCGATTACTGATCTGTGAAGACCAGACACTGATGCGCCAGGGCCTGGCGACGATCCTGGGCCTGGAGCCGGGCCTGACCGTGGTGGGCGAGGCGGCGGACGGCGCCGAAGCCATCGCGCAGGTGCGCGCGCTGCACCCCGATATCGTGCTGATGGACGTGCAGATGCCGGGCATGGACGGCATCGAGGCCACGCGCTTGATCACCGCCGCCTACCCGGACACACGGGTCATTATCCTGACCACGTTCGACTACGAGGAGTATGTGTTCGAGGGCGTGAAGGCGGGCGCCATGGGCTATATGCTCAAGGACAGCCCGGCGCCCGATCTGATCCACACCATCCGCCGCGTCCACGCGGGCGAGCGGTTCATCCAGCCTGCCGTGGCGAGCAAGTTGCTGTTCGAGTTCGCGCAGGGCGCCCGGCGCGGCAGCGGCGCCGATTACGAACCGCTGAGCGAGCGCGAGACCGACATCGTCCGCCGGCTGGCCCAGGGCATGAGCAACCGCGAGGTGGCCGACGACCTGGCCCTGGCCGAGGGCACCGTCAAGAACTATGTGTCCACCATCCTGGGCAAACTGCACGCCGCCAACCGCGTACAGGCGATCAACCTGGCGCGGCAGTATAAGCTGATCTGACGGGTCGCGCCGGACTAGAAGGCGCATTTCGCCGGGCTTGCCTGGTTGAGTGTCGCGCCGGAATCGGGTACAATAGTAGTATGGATTCGTTGTATCGCGAGGTCATCCTCGAACATTATCGCCAACCGCATCACAAGGGGCATTTAGCCGAGCCGACCGTGTCGGTCGAGGTGGATAACCCGCTGTGCGGCGACCGGCTGGCAATCGACCTGGCGCTGCAGGACGGCGTGATTACCGACGTGGCCTTCACCGGGCGCGGCTGTGCCATCAGCCAGGCGTCGGCCTCGATCCTGAGCGACGAGCTGGTCGGGAAGCCGGTGACCGAAGCCGCGGAACTCACCTGGCACGACATGATGGACCTGCTGGGGGTCGAGGTGGGGCCGGCGCGCTTGAAGTGCGCGCTGCTGGCGCTACGGGCCGTGAAGATGGCCCTGACCGAGGCTGGGGTGCCCTCGGGCGTGGTCAACATCGTGCCCGCCGGCCGCGAGGTCGGCGAGCACCTGGTCGCGCACCCCGGTGTCGACAAGGTCGCGTTCACCGGGTCGACCGCGGTCGGCCGCGCGATAGCGAAG
>CBJNAR010000119.1:0-7801 GCA_966434075.1 uncultured bacterium | reverse complement strand
GTTGTGGTCCCGGTAGCACCGGGGGGTTTGTTTCACAGCCTCTGAGTGCTGAGTGACAGGGGCGAGGAGGGGGGCGCATTGAGGCGCAAAAAGAGGCCCTGGACACCGTCCAGGGTCTCGGCGTGAGCGGGGCGGGCGCTTGTCGGCGCGCGCCGCGTTGTTGGCTAGAGATGGACCGTGGGCCGGTCGGTGCCGCCGGGGGGCGGCTGGTCCTGCTGTTGCTGCTGGGCGCGCAGGTGTTCCAGCGCGGTCTTCACGTCGGTCAGCCGCTGCTCCAGGAACGCCTGGACCTGCTCCAGCCGGGCGATCTGCCGGTCGATGTCCGGGCCGCCGTGCCGGCCATGATGGCCCTGGTGGTCGTGGTGGCCCCAGCCGCCGCGGAACTGCGGTCCGCGCCATTCGCCTTCGTCCTCCGGCCCCGGTCCGTGCCAGCCGTGGAAGCCAGGACCCGGCCCGTGCCGGCCCGGTCCGAAGTCAGGACCCGGCCCGCCCCAGCCGCGGAAGCCGGGACCCGGTCCGGCCCAGCCACCCCAGCCCGGCCCAAAGCCGCGCCCGAACGGGCCCCGCCGGCCGTGGAACATCCACGGCCCGAACCTGCGGTGGAACATCCACGGGCCGAAGCCAAAGCCGCGGCCGAAGCCCCCGCCGTGGCGGAAGCCGCCGGGCGGGGGGAAAGGCCGCCCGCCCCAGCCGTAGCCGGGCGGCGGGCCCCAGCCGGGTTCGCCCTCCGGCCCGCCGAAGCGCGCGTCGCCGGATTCCCATTCCTCGTCGTGGTGATGATGGTGATGCTTGTGCATACTGCTAACCTTCCCCTTTCAGTAGCCCATCCTGGCGCTACATGAAGTTGTCCTGATCCTCTGGACGCGGTGGGGGTGCGACGGTGGGCGGCTGCCCGAAGACGCGGTGGTACTCGTCGAGGAAGGCGCGCAGCAGGCGGGTGCGCTCTTCCAGCGCGCCGGCCCAGTGGCGCAGCACTTCCTCGCCCCGGTCGGTGATCTGGTACACCCGTTTGTTCGGTCCCCGTTCGTGCGTGCTCCAGGCCGAGGTGACGAGATCGGCGGCCTCCATGCGCCGCAGGGCGCGGTAGAGATTGCCGACATCGACATCGCCCGGCAGGAGTTGGCGCCGGTTGAGTTCCTCCATTAGGCTGTATCCGTGGGCCGGGCCTTCGGCCAGCAGGAGCAGCAGGCACGGTTGCAGGAACCCCCAGATGGGCGGTTCCATGAACGAGCCCCCGCCATGTCTCCCGTGGCCGAACGGCCCCCCAAATCCATGATGCACGCCGGATCCCACCTCTTCACGCAGTACAATCTACCCTCAGTGTCCGTGGATATATGTAACTGACATATATCTTGCACCAATATTACATCCGATCCGGCCCGCTGTCAAGAGGGCCGGCCCAAATCGATTCAAATCCGCTGATTCTGCACCGCGACGGGCACGAACGACGCGAAGAACAAAACTAACACAGAGTGTCTTCGCGTCTTCGTGCCGACCTTATGAAAGGATGCCCAGTAGGCGGGGGGCCACCGGCGCAGCGCAAGGCGGAGGCCGGGCAGGGGATGCATCCACCCGACCCGGCCTCCGTTGCCGTATCCGCCCTAGCCTCCGGCGGGCGGGCGCGGCTTAGCGGTGCCGCTTTTCCTTGTCACGTGATGTCGCGGGCTGGGCGGCGGCCCCCGGCGGGTTGTTGGTCCCCATGGCCAGGCCGCCGTTGCTGTGCAGCGCGTCCAGGTACGCGCCCCAGCCGCTCGCCGACGCCCAGCCGGTGCTCGACTCCACGCTGGTGCCCTCGCCCCACTCGTTGAAGGTGGTGATCAGTTGCCAGGGCGCCTGCGAGGCGATCATGCTGCGGATATTCTGCTGCCAGCGGCTCAGGTCGCGCGCGAGCCGGGGGGCGGCTTCATCGGCCTTGTAGAACCCCGGACTGATGGCGAAGCTGTAGCCGGCCTGCGAATCCGTGGCGACAGCCGGGCCGTACTGGTGCCAGCTTGCCGGCTGGTCGGCGCAGGTGCGGTAGCCGCTGAAGACCTTGAGCACCACATAGGCGCCGATGGTGTTGGCCTGGGCCCAGCGGGTAGCCATCGCGCAACTATCGCTGCCGTCGCCGTAGACGAAGATGACCGGGCGCCCGTTGACCCACAGATAGTTGGGATCGCGCATGTAGCGCGTCTGGATATAGCTCAGGTCGGCCTGGATCTGGGCGACGGAGGGATTGCCGCTACCCTCGGCCTCGTAATAGAGCGCCCAGCGGAAGGAAGTGGAGTGCGCCGCCGCGAGCAGGGCCGGGATGCGCCCGTCCGTCGGGGTGCCCTGGCCCCACCAGGAGGCGATCCCGGCCTGGATGTTGCCGTACTGCATGGCGGCGATCTGCCGGGTCAGGATGGCCGGATCATTCTGGTTGTAATAGCCCAGGGTCGGCGTGTAGCGGGTGTAGGGATAGATGCCGTGCTGCGTCCAGGCTTCGGGGAACCAGGGGTACACGAACGCCGCGCGGATCGGCAGCGCCAGGCTGTCCGGCACGCCGCCCGGCGTGGCGGTGGCCGTCGCCACGGGCGGCGGCGTGCCGGCGGGGGGCACGGGCGTATTGGTGCGCGTCGGCACCGCGGTCGGCGTGCCGGCGGCGGGCGTGGGTGTGCGCGTGGGCGTGCGGGTGGGCGTGCGGGTGGGCGTGCGGGTGGGGGTCCGCGTGGCCGTGCGCGTCTGCGTCGCCGCAGGGGGCACCGCCCCGGTCGGCGGGACGGCCGTCGCCGTCGGCCCACCGGCCCCGGCCCAGACACTGCTGATGGGCGCTGCGCCGCCGCTCGCCCCGATCGCGGGCAGGCCGTACATATCTTCCAGCGTGCGCAGGACCCGGTAATGGTTGATCGTCTCAGAGTAGGCGCCCGCGCGCACCATCGGCCCCACGAAGAGGGTGGGAATGTGGTTGGTGGCCGTGAAGTCGTCTTCGTCCCAGGTCACGATCAGCAAGCTGTTATGCGTGCGCGCCCACTGGACATAGCCGTCGAGGTGCTGCTGCAACCAGGCGTCGGCTTGCTGGATGGTGCCGTCGTGCATATCGTGGGCTTGATTGGGGATCACGAAAGACAGTTGCGGCAATTGCCGGTAATCGGTGGGGAAACTGGTGAACGGCAGGTTGGTGCTCGTGGGCAGGTTGCTGAAATTCACCCAGGGGCTGTGCTTGCGCCGGTAGCTGCCGGACGAGCAGACGGTGGATCCGACCGCCGGCAGGTCTTCCGAGTAGCCGGCAAAGGTCAGGCCCGCGTTCAACAGGGACCGGCCCAGGTTCGCCGTGCCGAAGGTATGCGGGCAGCTATCGGCGGCCAGGCCCTGGGTCGAGCCCGAAAACAGGGCCAGGTAGTTCGGCTGGCTGGGGTGGGTCACCCCGTGCGAGTCGGCAAACGAGGCCCCGCTGCGGGCGAGAGCGTTGATATAGGGGGCCGCCGACGAGCCGATCACTTGCGAGTAGGAGTGATTTTCTTCGACGACGATGACGACGTGATCGGGGCGCGGCAGCGCGGCCACCGCCGCCTGGGGCGCTGCGTAGCCTTGCGGTATGATCAATAGGGCCAAGAGTAGTGGGAGCAACGCCAGGAGACCGGGGATCCATCGCCCCCGGAGGCGCCAGTGCATAGTCCACATGGGCAGAACCCTCCTGATCGCCGGCAGCGCCGGACGATCCTGTGGTAGTGCCAGGGGAGCCAACAAAAACCCCGTGGCGAGAGACGCCGCGGGGAACCAACGAGTTCTGGCAGCGCGACTATCTCGCGGGAACACGAGACTCGGCGCTTTGCGTCCCCATCTCACGATGGGTTTGCCCTTTTCAGCGTCTCTATTCAAATGGTCTGCAAGAGCACTATACAGACGCACAGCGCAGATGCAGGGTTCATTATGCAGATGTTCGATGAGCCTGTCAAGAGGTAGAGGCATGAATTATGGCTCTGATACGTGTTTGATACGCTCTTTTCTGATTCATATATCAATTCATGACTGGATCTGAGACCTATTTGAGACGAACAACCAGGATCGCGTGCATACTCACGCACAGATGCCGTAATTCTCTGACAGAGCAGGAGTTGGCATATAGTGAACACGCGGAGAATTAAGCGGCAACATGTGCGTGTTCATCGGCATAGGGTGCGTCGCCGGTAGCATCCGGGGGCCGGACCCAACCCGCCGCGGAGGGGCTTGACGCGCCGGGCCCGGCGGCGTATGATGCGCCCATCCCGCTTTGAAAGGCGATACGTATGCAAACGGAATTGCACCGGGGGCCGGCCCTATATCTACGGATCGGGCCGGCGCTGGCCGGGGTCGCGGGCCTGCTGGCGCTGCTGCTGGCGCTGGGGACCCAGGGCTGGCCGGGCGCGCCCGATGTCTGCCTGGCGCGCACACCCGACACCTGCTACTGCGAGAACTACACCCGCCCCGGCCCGATCAGGCAACCGGCCAACACCTGGTCGAACCTCGGCTTCGTCGCGGCGGGGCTGCTGGTGCTGGGGCAGGCGGGGCGCCCGCGTCGCGCCGCCGCGCCGGCCAACCCCATGACCGTGCCGGGCTTCTACGCGCTGCTGTACGGCGGGCTGGTGGTGTTTCTCGGCCCGGCCAGCATGTTCTTCCACGCGTCGCTGCGCGCCTGGGGCGGCTGGATCGACCTCGTGTCGATGATGCTCTACAGCAGCTTTTTGCTCGTCTACGACCTGGTGCGCATCCGGCGTGCCGCGTGGCGGGTGTTCCTGGCGATCTACCTGCCGCTGGTGGCTGTGCAGGGGCTGGCCGACGCCCTGGTGCCCAAGAGCGGGCAACTGCTGTTCGGCCTGGGGATCGTGGCGGTGCTGGTGCTGGAGGCGCGCATTCTGCGCGGGCAGGTGCCGGGCTTGCGGCGCCGGGGCCGGCCCTGGTTCGCGGCGGCGCTAGGCCTGTTCGCGGTGGCCTATGGCGGCGTCTGGCTCTGGTCGAATACGGCCGGCCCGCTCTGCGACCCGGACAGCCTGCTGCAAGGCCATGCCGTCTGGCACCTGCTGTGCGCGGCCAGCACCCTCTGCCTCTACCAGTACCTGCGCACCGAGCAGCGCGCCGGGCCGCCCGCCGGCATGGCGGCGGCGGCGTAGTGCTTACGTACCCTTACGTAGACCCGCGCGAGCGCAGGCTACGTAAGCCAAAACCGTAATTCCCCCGATGCGCCCCGCGTTGCGCGGTAGTACAGTAGAGCCATCGACATGATGGACCGGACCGCGCAACAGAGGAGCAACACGATGAACGCACGGAAGCATACGCAACAGATCGGCATGGGCGAAGTCTCGCTGCATATGTGGGCAGGCGCCATGGAACTGGCTGAGGCGGCCAACGCGGCCCTGCCGGCGCTCACCGCGAGTGCCCCGGCGCGGCCCGCTACCCCGGCCCTGACCGGTGCAGTGGAGAGCACCGCGATGCAGGTCTCGCCGCTGCTGGCTTCCGCCGTCGAGGATGGGTCGAACCTGGAGATGGACTGGCTGTGGCTCGCCACGAAGGTGGCGGACCGCACCGAGCGGCGCTATTGCCTGCTGCGTGCCCTGGCGATCAACCCGACCAGCGAGATGGCCCGGCGCGAGTTGCAGCGCCTCTAAGGCCCCGCGGTCCGGTCTCAGGCGAGACCGTGTTCCATGGCGAAGCGGGTGGCGGCGCTGCGCGTATTGACGCCTAGCTTGCCGTAGATGGCCGTGAGGTGGGTGCTAACGGTGCGCCGGCTGACCACGAGTTGCTCGGCCACCTGGGCGTCGGTGAGGCCCTGGGCGACCAGGCGCAACACCTCGGCCTCGCGGGCCGTCAGCCCGGCGGGGTAGGAGGTGGGGCCGGTTGCCCCTGGTGCGGCGGCCTGCGGCGCGGCGGGATGCGCCCCGTTCCCCGCCGGGGCGGCCTCGGGATACCAGCCGAGCAGGTGCGCGCCGACCCGCCGGTAGGCGTCCACCCCTTCCGGGGGCGCGGCGACCAGTTGGTCCAACTCGTCGGCCCAGGCCGCCTGGCGATGGCGGCGGGCAATCGGCGCCGTGGCAGCCAGGATGGCCCGCACCTGGGGCACCGACCGCGTGTGCAGCGCGAGTTGCAGCGCCTCCTGCAACCGGCGCACGGCGGTGGTATCGTCGCCGGTGCCCGCCGCCAGCCGCCCCTGGTTGATCAACGCCTCGGCCAGCCCCCACTGATTGCCGATCTCGCGGAACAGCGCCAGGCTCTGCGCGTAGCGATCCTGGGCTTCGGCGGGGTTGCCCAACGCCACCGCGACATCGCCCAGCCGGATATAGCAGATCGCCACGCCCCGCGTATCGCCCATCTCCTGCCGGATCTCCAGGCTCTGCGTGAAGAACCAGCGCGCCGACTGGTATTCGCCGACGACGAAGGCGACCTTGCCGAGGTTGGTCAGCGAGAAGGCCATGCTCCAGCGATTGCCCAGGTCCTGCTCGATCATATAGCTCTGTTGCGACCAGTTCTGCGCGGCGGGGTACTCGGCGCATTCATAGGCCGTCTGGCCGAGGATATTGCAGGCGACGGCCTGGCCGTAGCGGTCGCCGATAGCCTGGGCCATCGCCAGCCCTTCTTCGGCCCACGTGCGGGCCGGACCGTACTCGCCGAGGTAGGCGCAGATCACGCCCAGGTAGTTCAGGGCAAACACCTGGTCGGGACTCGGCCCCAGCGGGCGCAAGACGGCCAGGCTGCGCTCCAGTAGTTGCTTGGCTTCGGCCTGGCGCCCGAGGTGGAAGGTGAACCAGCCCTGGCGGGCGAGCACCATGCCGTAGATGGGCGCCGCCTGCGGGTTCTCAGCGGCGGGGGCCAGCGCCGTGGCCGCCGCGGTGAAAGCGGCGGCTCCTTCGCCGAACCAACTCCGCATGTCGTAGAAGTGGAACAGCCCCAACGCGGCGCGCCCCAGGGCCGCCCACGGCGTGCCGTCATCCACCTCCGGGGCGCGGGTGGGGTGCCGGCGGCCCTGGACCGGGCGCGATAACCGCGGTCGGGGCTCGTCCGCATGGTGGTCCGGCGGCGGCTCATCGGCGCGATCCGCAACGCTGACGGCCCAGCGCCAGGCCACGCGGATCTGCTCGATCTCCTGGTCGAGCGCGGCGAGCGCGGCGAGTTGCCCGGCGCCCCGCAGGTCGGGGCTGCGCTCGGCCACGAAGGCCAGGTAATAGTCGGCATGTCGGGCGGCGGTCGCCGCCGTCTCGCCCGCTTCGTCGAGTTGTTCCGCCGCATACTGGCGCAAGACTTCCGGCACCTCGTAGCGGCCCCCGGCGCGGCTGCCGCCCGTCGCCACCCGATGCACCAGCGATTTATCGACCAGGGCCGCCAGTTGCGGCAGGCCGGCCCCGGTTACGGCTGCCGCCGCCTCGCGGGTGAAGCTGCCGCGGAACACGGCCAGTCGCCGCAAGACCTGCTGCTCGTCGGACGTGAGCAGCATCCACGAGTGGTGGAAGACGGCGCGCAACCCTTGCTGCTGGCGCGGCAGATCCTGGCTGGACGCCGTGAGAAAATCGAGGTTCTGGCTGATCTCGTCGGCGATCTCGGCACAGGTGAGCATGCGAATCCAACTGGCGGCCAGTTCGATGCCCAGCGGCACTCTACCAGCCGGCAGATGCGGACAATGGCGGGCCGGTTCTCCGGCGTGAGGGCAAAGGCGGGGGCCAGCGCCTGGGCCGTTTGCACGAACAACTGCACCGCGCCGTCGGGCTCCGTCTCCGCCGTGGGTCCGGGCGGGTCGGGCGCCGCGACGGGCAGCCCGGTCAGTTCGACCACCCACTCGCCGCGCAGGTTCAGCCGTTCGCGCGAGGTGACGAGG
>CBJNAR010000118.1:0-7857 GCA_966434075.1 uncultured bacterium | reverse complement strand
AACGAGTACGGGCGCGATGTGCTACGCACCGCTTCGCGATCAATCGCGCCGCTACACCCAATAGGTCACTGGACCCTGCGCTAGACTTATAGCGGGCCTTCCCTGGCCGCGCCGCTCCACGCGCGGTTCGTGGCTACCTCTAGCCGGCCCGCCGGGGCCGCAGTTGTGGTATAGTAGCGGGGTGTCCGCGCCTCTGCGCCCCCCGCTGACCCTGCCGCGCGGGCGGGATTCCCGGTTGCTGAATCTGGTATAATGGAGGTTGCGACAGCGCCAGGGGCGATCCCCGCGGATCAGGCCGGGACTCGCCGATTTTAGCCGGGCGCTGCCCGATGGAAAGGACTCAACCAACGTGACCATGGGCGCTCCCCCACCCGCCCCCGCTGCGCCGGTCTCCGCCGGCCCCGCCGCCCGGCCCGCCGGCTACGGCAAAGCGGATCTGCATATTCACTCCACCTACAGCGACGGGATCGACTCGATCCCCAAGATCCTGGAGTTCGTTGAGCATCAGACCGACCTGGATATTATCGCCATCGCCGACCATGACGACGTGCGCGGCGCGCACGAGGCGCGCGAACTCGTCGCCCGGCGCGGGTATCGCGTGCAGGTGATCATGGGCACCGAGATCACCACCCGCCAGGGCCACCTGCTGGCGCTGTTTGTCGAGCGCGACTTCCCGATGCTGAAATCGTTGCGCGCCTCGGTGGACATGATTTACGAGGCGGGCGGGCTGGTGATCGCGCCGCATCCGCTCTGCAAACTGACGGCCAGCATCCAGGAGAAGGCGCTGCTGGAGGTGCATCACAGCGCGGCGCCGTTCCACGGCATGGAGACCTTCAACCCCAGCGTGGCCGGGCGCGTCTCGCACCGCGAGGTCGCCGCGCTGAACGCCCAACTCCACTTGCCCGAGTTCGGCGGCAGCGATGCCCATGCCCTGTCGATGATCGGCATGGGCTACACCTATTTCCCCGGTTCCACGATCGAGGATCTGAAGGCGGCCATCGCGGCCCGCACGCTGATCGCGGGGGGCCGCTTCATGAACTTCCGCGACCACGCCGTCATCGCCGCGCCCAACCTCTGGCGCAGCATGATTGTGTCTCCGGCCTATAAGGTCCAGCGGGCGGTGCGCCGGGGCGTCCGCAGGCAGGCGACATGAAAATTTGCCTGGTCTCGCCGTATGATTATCCCTATCCCGGCGGCGTGACCGAACACATCAAGGGGCTGGAGAAGTACCTGCGCCTGCGCGGCCACCAGGTGATGATCCTGGCGCCGTCGTCCAACGACGAGGATCAGTTCCTGGCCGGCAACGTGCGCCGGGTGGGGGATGTGGTCGAGTTGCCGGCCAACGGGTCGCGGGCGCGGATCTCCTTCTCGCTGGGCATCAGCCGGGTCGTGCGCGACATCCTGACGAGCGAGGCCTTCGACGTGATCCATCTGCATGAGCCGTTGATGCCCATGGTGCCGCTGATCGTGCTGCGGCAGTCGGAGACGTGCAACGTCGGCACCTTCCACGCCTTTGGCGACGAGAGCCTGGCCTACGCCGCCGCCCGGCCCGTGTTGCGCGGCTATTTCGAGCGCCTGCACGGGCGGATCGCCGTCTCGGCGGCGGCGCGCGACTACATCAGCCAGTACTTCCCGGACGATTACAGCATCATCCCCAACGGGATCGATGTGGCTCGCTTCAGCGCGCCCCTGGCGCCCATCGCCCGCTACCGCGATGGCCGGCCCACGGTGCTGTTCGTGGGCCGCTTCGACGAGCCGCGGAAGGGATTCCGCACCTTGCTGCAGGCCCTGCCGCTGGTGCGTACGGTCTGCCCCGATGTGCGCGTGGTCGTCGTCGGCAAGGGCGATGCCGAACTGTTCGCCGATCTGCTGCCCGAAGAGCCGGATGTGGTCGAGTTTGCCGGGTATGTGAGCGCGGAGGAGTTGCCGCGCTACTACCAGAGCTGCGATGTCTATTGCGCGCCCTCGACCGGCCAGGAGAGCTTCGGGATCGTGCTGCTGGAGGGCATGGCCGCCGGGGTGCCCGTCGTGGCGAGTCGCTGCGTGGGCTACGCCGCCGTGATGACGCACGGCAAAGAGGGCTTCCTGGTCGAACCCCGCTCCCCGGAAGCCCTGGCCGTGGCCCTGGTGCGCGTGCTGAGCGACGGGCAACTGCGCCGGGAGATGGTGGCGCACGGGCGCGAGACCGCCGCGCGCTACGACTGGCCCGTGATCGCGGCACGCGTGGAAGCGTTTTATGAGCAGGCGCGCGCGCGATTCCTGGCCGAGGGCGGCCCGCCCGATCGGTTCTCGCTGCGCCGGTTGCGCCATCTCACGCCCCTCAGCGGCGCGCCGGGCTGGCCGCTGGCCGACGAGTTGGAACAAGGTCTGGATCGTGCTACAGCACGTATTAGCGACTGGCTCGGCGTGGATATAGACGGATCGCCCCGGCGCCCCCGGCGCCCTGGCGCGGGCCGCCGGGCGGGCGAGGATCACGACGCCGATTCTGAATAGTGGTGGTGGCCCGTGCCTGCTGGGCCACCAACGACAGGACGACGCGCGCCGGTAGGCGGCGAGGAATCCTGGCGCCCCCGGCCCTGAAGGGGGCTTTGTGGGAGGAGACTGACGTTGCTGACGAGTGTTTTTCAGGATTGGACCCGTGCGCAGATGCGGCGGATCGCCACCATCTTTGTCAACACGCCGATCACGCCCAACATGCTGACGATGTTCGGGCTGCTTATCAATATCGGCGTGGCCGCGCTCATCGCCACCGGCAACCTGTTCTGGGGCGGCGTCCTGATCGTGTTTGCGGGGCTGTTCGATCTGCTGGACGGGGCGCTCGCGCGCATCACCAACCGCATCACGCCGTTCGGCGGCTTCCTCGACTCGTCGCTCGACCGCTATTCCGAAGGCGTGATCTATATGGGGCTGCTGTGGTACTTCCTGCAGCGGGGCCGCACCCTGGAGCCGATGCTCATCTTTGCCGTGATCGTCGGGTCGATGATGGTCAGCTACACGCGGGCGCGGGCGACGGCGTTGAACGTCGATGCCGAGGTGGGGATCATGGCGCGCTCCGAGCGCATCGGCGCGCTGGCGATTGCCCTGATTCTGAGCCCGGTGCTGCCCGACATCGTGACCTGGGCGCTCTGGCTGGTAGCCATCGGCGCGCAAATCACCACCATCCAGCGGATCCTGCACGTCTATAATCAGGCGGGGAAGACGCCGGTGCGCGAACCGGCAAAGCGTTAAGCGGGCCTCATTCCCAGGGGAACTTGTCGTCGGGGCCGCCGCGCCGCAAGAGGATGCGCGCCACGGGCAAGGCCAGCCCCACGACCACGGTGGCCGCGAGCACCCACCCGGCCGCCGGGGCGCCGCTGACTGCCCAGAGCACCCCGATCAGCAGGATAAGTGCGCCAAGTACGATCAGATATAACACCCAGGATCCCCTCTCTGCTCTCGTATGCCCCATTATATCACAGGCGTCACGGCGGCGGCTTCTTCATTACCAAGCTGTAAGGGCGCGGGCGCCGCGCGGCCCGCGCGCACCCTGTCTATCTACTGCAATACGCCCGCGCCGGGCCGGTTACGCGCCGCCGCCTCGCGTTACCAGGTGCCGCATGGCCGCGCCGCCCGCAAAGAATCGGGCTGATATGAACTTTCTTCGCGTTCCGCGTGTCTGCGCGGTGCACCTGGGAACAGATGGCCGTATGTGCCTTGCAAATCGCCGGGACTTCTGCTATAATAAGGGGCGCCTGGGTCTGTAGCTCAGCTGGGAGAGCGCTACATTCGCATTGTAGAGGTCAGCGGTTCGAGCCCGCTCAGATCCACCAGAGCCGTCCGCTTGAGGACGGCTTTTTTCATCGCCGCGGCCCGGTCCGTTTGCCGTCCAACCCCTTGCCGGCCCCATAGAGGAGATCCCCCCATGCCGGATCCGACTTCCCCTCCCGGCCTCGGTGATTGGCCGATCGAGGTGTTTGAAGACCATGGGCGTGAAGTGCTCGCGTTGATCGGCGACTATTTCCGCGACATCGAGACGACGCCGGTCATGGCCACGATCCCGCCGGGCGACCTGCTGGCGCTGCTCGACGGCCCGCCCCCACAGGCCGCGGTGCCCTTCGAGACGCTGCTGGCCGATACTCGTGACAAGATCATCCCCCACCTGACCCACTGGAACCACCCGGCGTTCTATGCCTACTTCGCCATCAGCGGCAGTATGCCCGGCATCCTGGCCGAGACACTGACGGCTGCTTTCAACGTCAATATGATGGTCTGGAAGTCGAGTCCGGCGGCGGCGGCGCTCTCCAAGGTCGTGCTGCGCTGGATCGCCGAACTGCTTGGCTATCCGGCGGATGCCGACGCGGTGTTCGCCAGCGGGGCGTCGCTGGCCTCGTTCTATGCGCTCTGCGCCGCGCGGGAGGCGCTGGGCCTCAACGTGCGCGAAGAGGGCGTGATGGGGCGCGATCTGCCGCGCCTGCGCCTCTACATCTCGGACCAGACCCATTCCTCGCTCGAAAAGGCGGCCATCGCCCTGGGCCTGGGGCTGAACAACGTGGTCAAGGTGCCGTCCGACGCGCGCTACCGCATGGACCCTGTGGCGCTCGACGCCGCCATCCGCGCCGACGTCGCCGCCGGCTACCGGCCCCTGGCCGTCTGCGCGACCGCCGGCACCACCTCGACGGCGAGCGTCGATCCCATCGGGCCGATCAGCGAGATCTGCCGGGCACACGGCATCTGGCTGCATATCGACGGGGCCTATGGCGGGTTCTGGGGGCTGGTGCCGGAAATCATGGAGCAGATCGGCGATCTGAGCGGGGGCGACTCGCTGGTGGTCAACCCGCACAAGGCGCTCTACACGCAGGTCGAAGTGAGTTGCCTCTACTGCCGGCGACCGGGCGCGCTGGCCGCAACCTTCAGCCTGGTGCCCGAATATTTGCGCACGCCTCCCGGCGAGCATATCGTCAACTACATGGACTACTCGCTGCAACTGGGCCACTCGTTCCGGGCGCTCAAGCTCTGGTGGGTGTTGCGCAGCTTCGGCGTGGCCGGTATCCGCGCGCGGCTGGCCGATGCGCTGGCGCTGACCCGCGGCCTGGAAGCGATCATCGACGGTTCGCGCGACTTCGAGCGGCTCTCGACCTCGCCGTTCGCGCTCGTGTGCTTCCGCGCCTTCCCGCGCGATCTGCGGGCCGCCTATACCGATGCCCCGCCGCCCTTGCGCGCGGCCATCCTGACCTACCTGGCGCGCCTCAACGGCGAGATCCTGGACCGCATCAACAACAGCGGCACGGCGTTCCTGTCGCACACAGTCTTGCGCGAGGGCTACACCCTGCGCGTGTCCATCGGCAACATCCGCACCGAGGCCCGGCATGTGGACGCGCTATGGGCGGCGCTGCAGACCGCGGCGGGGGAGATCGACGCAGCGCTAGCGACGGAAGGGGTACGCCCGCCGGTGGACTAACGGAATACGCCTTGCTAGGGGAGTGTTCGCGATACCTTACGAATTATATAGCGGTTATATACGCTGGATGATATAAATGGTGTAATTATCATTCTACACCGGCCCAATTGACAATACCAGCGAACTTCGCTACAATAGAAACAATTCCAAGAAGTGTAGTATAACCTCTTCTATCATACACCAAGGGTCCGTCGGCCAGATCCCAGCGTAACCTAGCGCTCTGTCCAGAAGGGGGATCCGATGACACTGCGTCTGTCTGATCGGCTGCATGCGGCGCGACGCCGCCGGTTCGTGGGGCGCGAGACGGAGCGGGAGTTGTTTGTTTCTGCCCTCCAGGCCTCCGAGTTGCCCTTTTATCTCCTCTATCTGTTCGGCCCCGGCGGCGTCGGCAAGACGACGTTGCTCAAGGAGTTCGCCTACCTGACGGAAAGTGCCGGGATGCAGGCGATTTACCTCGACGGGCGCAATATCGAACCTGCGCCCGAGTCGTTCGTGGCCGCGCTGCGCGTGACGCTGGGCCTGGCCGCAGATGTGGCCCCGCTGGAAGCGCTGGCCGCGACGGCGGGCCGCCGGGTTATCCTCATCGACACGTATGAGACGCTGACCCCGCTCGACGGCTGGCTGCGCGAGACTTTCCTGCCGCAGTTGCCGGACGAGACGCTGATCGTGCTGGCCGGACGCCTGCCGATCTCGTCGGCCTGGCGCCGCGATCCCGGCTGGCAGAGCATGATCCGCCCGATCTCCTTGCGCAATCTGAGTTCCGACGAGTGCCGCGATTACCTGACCCGGCGCAGCATCCCGTCTGAGCAACAGCCCGATGTCCTGCGCTTCACGCATGGGCACCCGCTGGCACTCTCGCTCGTCGCCGATGTCTTCGCTCAGCGGGGCGACTTCCGCTTCCGCCCGGAGGCCGCGCCCGACATTGTGAAGGCGCTGCTGGAAGAACTGGTGCAGAAAGTGCCCGGCCCGGCGCACCGCACGGCGCTGGAAGCCTGTGCCCTCGTGCGCCTGACCACCGAGGACCTGCTTGAAACGATGGTCGGCACGCCCAATGCCCATGAGCTATTTGAATGGCTGCGCGGGCTGTCCTTCATCGACGCCGGGCCGCTGGGCCTCTTCCCGCATGACCTGGCCCGTGAGGCGCTGGTGACGGACCTGCGGTGGCGCAATCCCACCTGGTACGCCGAGCTCCATAAACGGGCACGCACCTACTACACCAAAGCCCTGGCGCGCAGCGGCGAACAAGAGCAACAGCGCGTGCTGTTTGACTACGTCTTCTTGCACCGGGACAACGCGGTCATGCGCTCGTTCTTTGAATGGCAAGAAGTGGGCAATGTCCACCCGGCGCGGATGGAGCCGGGCGATGTGCCGCTGCTCACCGCGATGGTGGCGCAGCACGAGGGGGCCGAGTCCGCCGAACTGGCCACGCATTGGCTGGAACGCCAGCCCGAAGGCGTGATCGTGTTCCGCGACATGGACCACCAGCCCTACGCGTTCATGCACATGGTCGCGTTGCAGCGGGCGAGCGAGGCCGATTTGCAGGCCGATCTGGGCGCGCTGGCCGCCTGGCGCTATTTGCAGCGCCACGCGCCCCTGCGGCCCGGCGAGAGCGCCACGTGCTTTCGCTTCTGGATGGCCCGCGATACGTACCAGGATGTCTCCCCCGCGCAAAGCCTCGTGTTCATCAACTGCGTGCGCCATTACCTGACGACGCCGGGCCTCGTCTACACCTTCCTGCCCTGCGCCGACGCCGATTTCTGGGCGCCGCTCTTCGCGTACGCCGATCTGGCCGCGATCCCCGAAGCCGGATTCGACGTGGGGGGCCGGCATTACGGCGTCTACGGGCATAACTGGCGGGCGGTGCCGCCGATGCCCTGGCTGGCGCTGCTGGCCGAGCGCGAGATCGCCATGACTCCGCAAACCGCGGCGCCCCCGCCGGTCAACGTGCCGCTCGTGGTGCTCAGCCAGGATGCTTTCGCCACGGCCGTGCGCGACGCTTTGCACGACTATACCCGGCCCGATGCCTTGCACCGCAATCCCTTGCTGCAATCGCGACTGATTAGCGAACGGGTAGATCTGAACGCCGCCACGACCGAGCGCGTCGCGGCCTTGCTGGGGCTGCTGAAGAAAGCCGCCGAGTCGCTCGAATCCTCGCCGCAGGAAGCGAAGCTGTACCGCGCCGTCTACCACACCTACTTGCACCCGGTGCCCACCCAGGAGCAGGCCGCAGAACTGCTCGACCTGCCTTTCAGCACCTTCCGCCGCCACCTCAAGCACGGGGTCACCCGCATCGCCGAGATCTTGTGGCAATGGGAGCTGGAGGGGCTCAGCGTGGACGCCGGCTCCTGATCGGGAAATGAGCCGTTGCTGGACTGTTAGCAGCGTAGCGCCGCGCGGCAGGCGTGGCGGGGGTCGCGATG
>CBJNAR010000117.1:0-7897 GCA_966434075.1 uncultured bacterium | reverse complement strand
GCTCGTTGGGCTCATAACCCAAAGGTCGCAGGTTCGAATCCTGCCTCCGCTACCAATGATAGAGGCCCCTGAACAGGGGGCCTCTTTTTTGTCGCCCGCGCCGGTGGGACATGGGCCGCCTGTAGGCGATCGTGGTCGCCCACAGGTTGCAGCGGTGGCCCCATTTATGATATACTTACTGTTGGTGCGCCGCGTGTGTGCGCGCCGGATTTGTTTTATTATGCACGCGCTTCGACTGCGCCGGTCGTGCTTCGCGTTCGCTGCGGCGAACGGGGGTTCCGGCGCGGAATGACGAGCGCGGACGCAGCCTAACGATACTAGGAGGATAAGAATAACATTGGTTAATGTCGTAGAGAATCCCACTGCAACGGCACCGGCCCCCGCCCCGGTCGAGCGCGCGCCCCGCGAAACGCAGACCCGCGACGGCAATTATGGCATCTCGATGAAGGGCCTGCTCGAAGCCGGTGTCCATTTTGGGCATCAGACCAAGCGCTGGAACCCCAAGATGCGCCCCTATATTTTCACCGAGCGCAACGGGATCCACATTATCGATCTGCAGCAGACCGTGCAGGGCTTGCAGCAGGCGATGCGCTTCGTGGCCGACACCGTCGCCAACGGCGGCAAGATTATCTTTGTCGGCACCAAGAAGCAGGCCCAGGACACCGTGCGCGAGGAAGCCGAGCGCTCGGGCATGTTCTATGTCAACAAGCGCTGGCTGGGCGGCATGCTCACCAACTTCGTGACCATGCGCGCGCGCCTGCGCTATCTGCACGACCTGGAAGCCCGCCGCGAGCGCGGGGAGTTCGAGCTGCTGCCCAAGGCCGAGTCGAGCAAGCTGAACGAGGAGATCGCGAAGCTGAACGAGACGCTGGGCGGGATCAAGGATATGCGCGACCTGCCGGCGGCCGTCTTCATCGTCGACCCGCACCGCGAGCGCATCGCCATCACCGAAGCGATCAAACTGGGCATCCCGGTCATCGCCATGGTGGACACGAACTGCGATCCCGACGAGGTCGACTACGTGATCCCCTCGAACGACGACGCGATCCGCGCGGTGCGCATCGTCACGTCGAAGATCGCCGACGCCGCCAACGAGGGGCTGGCCCGCCGCGAGAGCGCGCGCGCCGATGCCGAAGTGGCGCAGGAGATGGAATACGCCGGCGCTGTTCAGGGTGGCGTGTTCGAGCCGGACGAAGAATAACCAATCTCACAGCCGCCAGAGTCAGCCGTCGATCTCTGATCGCTGACGGTGCCCTGGCGGCTGATTACTGTGCGCCGGACCATCCGGCGGACAGGGCCTGATTGTCGAGACATGCGCCGGGGGCGGGAAGCCGCCGGCCTGAGTAGGAGGTACACCACTGTGGAGATTTCGTCCACGACTGTGAAAGAGCTGCGCGAGAAGACCGGCGCCGGCGTGATGGATTGCAAGAAGGCCCTGCAAGAGGCCAACGGCAACTTCGACCGCGCCGTCGTGATTCTGCGCGAGAAGGGCGCGATGCAGCTTGCCAAGAAACTGGAGCGCGAGGCGAACCAGGGTATCATCGATACCTATATCCATGCCGGGGGCCGCATCGGCGCCATGGTCGAGTTGAACTGCGAGACCGACTTCGTGGCCCGCACGGAGGACTTCCGCAAGCTGGCCCACGATATCGCCATGCAGGTGGCCGCGATGTCGCCGCGCTATGTGCGCGCCGAGGAGGCGCCCGACGGCGCGGAGGGCGTGGAGGAGCAGACGCTGCTCAAGCAGGCGTTCATCCGCGATCCGAAGCTGACCATCGAGCAGTTGATCCACGAGGCGGTCGGCAAGCTCGGCGAGAACATCCAGGTGCGCCGGTTTGTACGCTTCGAGGTGGGCGCGCCCGTGCCGGGCGAGGCCCAGGGCGGCGGCAACGGCTCCACCGCCGGGTAATCGAGAATGGACGGGGCGGGTCTCATCGGACCCGCCCTTTTGTATATCACCCCCAGGAGGGAGCCCGCTTATGACCGATTCCATTGCCCGCGCGGAGAGCGCCACCTGTGCCTGGCCGGCGGAGTTCAGCCGGCCCTATCGCCGCGTGCTGCTCAAGTTGAGCGGGGAGGCGCTCATGGGCACGCTGCCCTACGGCATCGACCCCCTTGTCGTCGGCAGCATCGCGGCCCAGGTGCGGGATGTGGTGGCACAGGGCGTGCAGATCTCGATTGTCGTCGGCGGCGGGAATATCTGGCGGGGCCTCGAAGCGTCCTCCAAAGGCATGGACCGCTCCACCGGCGATTACATGGGCATGCTGGCGACCGTCCTGAACGCGCTGGCCCTGCAAGATGCCCTGGAGAAGATCGACGTGCAGACGCGCGTCCAGTCGGCCCTTACCATTCAGGAGGTCGCTGAACCCTACATCCGGCGCCGCGCTTTACGTCACATGGAGAAGGGGCGCGTGGTGTTGCTGGCCGGCGGGACGGGCAACCCCTATTTCACCACGGACAGTGCCGCGGCCTTGCGCGCGCTGGAACTGGGGTGCCAGGCCATCTTAATGGCGAAGAATGCCGTCGATGGCGTGTATGACGCCGATCCGCGACTCGATCCGGCGGCGCGGCGCTATTTTACCCTGGACTACCGGCATGCGCTGGAGAAAAACTTGCGCATTATGGACTCCACGGCCCTGGCGCTCTGTATGGACAACAAGATCCCGCTGATTGTGTTCAACCTGCAAGAGCCGGGCAATATCCGCCGGGCCGCCAGCGGCGAACATGTCGGCACGTTTGTCGGACCGGTGGCTACCACTCTCATCGGAGGAGACGGCAATGACTGACGATGTGATGAAGGACGCTGAAGTCCACATGCAAAAGGCCATTGATGCCTTGCGGCGCGAACTGCTGACCATCCGCACCGGGCGCGCCACCCCGGCGCTGGTCGAGCGCGTCATGGTCGAGTATTACGGCGTGCCCACCCCGCTCAACCAGGTGGCCGGGATCACCGCGCCCGAAGCCCGCCTCTTGATGATCAGCCCGTGGGAAAAGAACATGATCGGGCCGATTGAGAAGGCGATCCAGAAGGCGGAACTCGGCTTTAACCCCTCGAACGACGGCAAGGTGATCCGCATCGCCGTGCCGCAGCTTACCGAGCAGCGCCGCCGCGAGTTCGTCAAGCTGATCAAGCAGCACGTCGAGGACTGCCGCGTGGCGATCCGCAATATCCGCCGCCATGCCCTGAACGACCTCAAGGAACTGGAAGACGAGAAACTGATCGCCGAGGACGAACACAAGCGCGCTACGGAGAAATTACAGACCCTCGTCGACCGTTATATTCGTGACGCCGAGCATGTAGGCGACGCCAAAGAAGCCGAAGTCATGGAGGTCTAGGGGGATGAGCGACGAGCGCCCCCGGATAAGTCCCGTGCCCCGCCATGTCGCCATGATCATGGACGGCAATGGGCGCTGGGCCAAGCAGCGCGGCCTGCCGCGGCTGGCCGGGCATCGCGCCGGCACGGAGAATATCCGCAATATCGTCCAGGCCGCGGTCGAGCAGGGCGTGGGCTATCTGACCCTCTACGCCTTCTCGACCGAGAACTGGAGCCGCCCGGACTCCGAGGTCCAGGGGCTGTTGCGCATCCTGGCCGAGGTGATCGAGCGCGAGACGCCGGAGCTGGACCGCAACGGCGTCCAACTGCGCCACCTGGGCAGCATGGAGGGCGTGCCGCAGGACCTGGCCGACGCCATCAACGGGGCGCTCGACTTCACCCGCCACAACAACCGCCTGATCCTCAGCGTGGCCTTCAACTACGGGGGCCGGGCCGAGATCGTCGAGGCGGTGCGCCGCATCGTCCGCGCAGGCATCTCGCCCGACGCCATCGACGAGGAGACGATCAGCCGGCATCTCTACACCGCCGACATCCCCGATCCCGATCTGATCATCCGCACCGCCGGGGAGCAGCGCCTGAGCAATTACCTGATCTGGCAGGCCGCCTACGCCGAATACTGGTTCACCCCGGCCTACTGGCCCGACTTCGATAAAGATGTCTTCTACCAGGCGCTGCTGGACTACAGCCGGCGCAAGCGCAAATTCGGCATGACGGAAGACCAGGTTAGCTGAGCTTGCACGTGATCCATGGGAGGTCGCGCATATGACCGCCCCGGTGTCCCGGCCCCCGCTGGGCCGCCGCCTGGCCGCCGGGGATATTCAGGTCTGGCAGATCGGCCTGCTGGCGCTGCTGATCGTGGTGGTGCTGCTGCCGGAGAGCCTGCGCGCGGTCGTGCTGGGGCTGTGGGGCGGGGCCGCACTGCTGTTCCGGCTGGCGGGCGACGGGCCGCTGCCGGCGAACAGCTTGTCGCGCTATGCCGTGCCCCTCCTCGCCTACGCCATCCTGGTCGCGCCAGGCCTGGCCGGGCAGATCGCCTGGACCGGCGCGGCGCTCGCCCCGGTCACGCTCTTGCTGCTGGCCGCGCTGCTGCCGCGCCCTGACACCGCGCCCGCCGCGCAGGATTGGGCCGCGCAGGTGGTGGGCGTGCTCTGGGCGGCGCTCGGCGTGCTGGCCCTGGCCGGGCTCGCCACGGTGCCCGAACTGCTGGGGTCGGCGGCGGTGGTGGTGCTGGCCGGGCTGCTGGCTTACACCGCCGGGCGCCGCGCCGGGCTGATCCAGGGCTTGAGCGAGCGGGTCGCCATCGGCATGGGCGCTACCCTGGCCCTTAGCGCGCCGATCATGCTCTCGACCGGCCTCCCGGCGGTGGGCATGGTCCTGGGATTAGTCGGCGGCCTCGTCCTGGCGAACCTGGCGCCCCCGCCGCCCGTCGCTGCCCGGCCCTATCTGAGCGCCGTGATCGCGGTTCAGCACCAACTCCTCTTCGTGGCGCCCCTTACGGTTGTGTTATTGTGGCTGGTGCGGACGTTTTTATAGAAGCGGGCGATTCTCTTTCCTGCGGCGTACGCACCGGGAGATAGCCTCTCCCTTGAACTAGGAATCTGTGTGGACCATTATGCTCGATTCAACTACTCATCCTGACCCCGCCCAGCTCCCCGTGGGCATCGCCCTGTTGGGCTGCACCGGGTCCATCGGCACGCAGACGCTGGATGTCTTGCGCGGGCTGGGAGCGGGCTATCGGGTCGTGACCCTGGCCGCCGGGCGCGACGCCGCGGGCCTGCTGGCCGCCGCCGCGGCGCTGCCGCAGCCGCCGCAACTCCTGGCCCTGGGCGACGCCGCCGCGCCCGCCGCAACCGATGCCCAGGGCCGCCCCATTCCGCGCGGGGAAGCCGCCCTGGTCGATTGCGCCACCCACCCGGATGTCGATCTCGTGGTCGTGGCGACCAGCGGGCAGGCGGGCTTCGCGCCCACCCTGGCCGCCATTGCCGCCGGCAAGCAGATCGCCCTGGCGAACAAGGAAGTGCTGGTCATGGCCGGGGAACTGGTCACGGCTGCCGCGCGCCGGGCGGGCGTGTTGCTGCGGCCCATCGACAGCGAGCATAGTGCCATCTGGCAGTCTCTCCAGGGCGAAACTGTTCGCGATTTAAACACGTATCCTGAGATAGAGCGGATCATCATCACCGCGTCGGGCGGGCCGTTTCGCACCTGGCCCGCCGAGCGGTTGCTCGATGTGACGCCCGCGATGGCGCTCAAGCACCCCAACTGGGACATGGGCGCCAAGATTACCATCGACTCGGCCACCCTGGCGAACAAAGGCCTGGAGGTGATCGAGGCGCACTGGCTGTTCGACCTGCCGTTCGAGCAGATCGACGTGCTGGTGCATCCGCAGTCGATCATTCACTCCATGGTCGAGTTCCGGGATGGCGCGATCAAGGCGCAACTGGGCGTGCCCGACATGCGGGTGCCCATTCAGTACGCGCTGACCTGGCCCTTGCGGGCGGCGAGTACCTTTCCGCGCATCGACTGGCGCAGCGTCCGCGAACTCGACTTTGAGTTGCCGGACGTGGAGCGGTTCCCCTGTTTGCGCCTGGCCTGGGAGGCCGGCAAGCGCGGCGGCACCTTCCCCACGGTCCTGGCCGCCGCCGATGAGGAAGCCGTGCTCGGCTTTTTGCGCGAGCGCTGGCGGTTTGTCGATATACCGCGTATAATTGAACAAACTCTGGCGGACCACGAATCCGCCGCCACGCCGCATCCCGATCTCGATGCTATCAAAGCCGCGGATGCTTGGGCGCGGCGCCACGTCCTGGAGGTGGCCGCGTCCCGAAGGAGTCATGCATGAGTTGGTTATGGATCGTCCCGGTCCTCGGTATTCTCGTCATCATCCATGAACTGGGACACTTTGTGACGGCGCGGATGCTGGGTATCCGCGTCGAAGAGTTCGGCATCGGCTTCCCCCCGCGCCTGTTCGCCATCCGCCACAATAACATCGATTATTCCCTCAACTGGCTGCCCATCGGCGGCTTCGTGCGCATCCTGGGCGAGAACGGCGATTCCGATGCCCCCGACAGCTTCGGGCGGGCCGCGGCCTGGAAACGGATCATCGTGCTGGCCGCCGGGTCGTTCATGAACCTGCTGCTGGCGCTGCTGCTGTTTATTGCCCTGGGCCTGTTTGGCGAGCCGGTGCCCGACAGCACGCAGGTCGGCTTTGCCGCCATCGTGCCGAACTCGCCCGCGTCGACCGCGCAATTGCAGCCGGGCGACCTGCTGCTGGCCGTGGACGGCACGCCGGTGAGCGACATCAACGCCGCGCGCGATATCCTGAATAACAACCGGGGCCGCCAGATCGACCTGACGGTCAGCCGCAACGGCCAGGAAATGCAGGTGCCCGTGACCCTGCGCCAGGGTCCGGAACCCGCGCTCGGTGTGAGCCTCGAAGCCGCCGTCGCGCCGATCCGCGTCGCCGATGTCCAACCCGGCACGCCCGCGGCAACGGCGGGTCTCCAGGCCGGCGACATCATCAAGACCGTGAACGGCCAGGAGGCCGGCAGCACGCTCACCTTCGCCCAGGCCATGGATCGCGTCAAGAGCGGCACCACCACCATCACCGTGGAGCGCAACGGCGCGCCGGTGACGCTGACCGCCGAGGTCGCCAACAGCGGCCTGGAAGGCTGGAGCTACCGGCTGCCCACGCACATCGTCACCTACCCGCCGCTGGAATCGATTGGCCGGGGCTTCAGCCGCACAGGCGATCTGCTGCGGCGCATCCCGGAGGGCCTCGCTACCGTGGTCGCCGGGCTGTTCTCCGGCCAGTCGGAGGCCGGGGTGCTCTCCGGGCCGGTGGGCATCGCCCAGTTGACGGGCGAAGTGGCGACGGAGCAGGGGATCAGCGGTCTGGTCACGCTGACCGCGCTGCTCGGCATCAACCTGTTCCTGATCAATTTGCTGCCGCTGCCGGCCCTGGACGGCGGGCGGTTGCTGTTCATCCTGGTCGAACTGCTGCGCGGCGGGCGCAAGATCGCGCCCGAAAAAGAGGGCATGGTCCACCTCATCGGCATGGGCGTGCTGCTCCTGCTCATGGTGATCATCACCTTCTTCGACGTGCAGCACCTGCTGGAAGGCGGCAGCATCCTGCACCCGCGCTAGACGCGCGGTCGGCAATCGGCGAGGGACAGCCGGCAAACAACCAACTCGCCTCTACCAACCTACGAAAAACGGCTGCTCCAGCTATCGGAGCAGCCGTTTCCATGCCTCAGTAATTGGTAGCATATTTTAAGGAGGATTAAATCGTGATCAGATTAGGAAGAAGCTTACTGGCACTACTAATCCTCATCGCGCTACTCAGCGCCAGTCGTAGCTCAGTCACCGCCCAAAGCACCGTCCGCTATTTCGGGGAAACCGGCCATACTGTTAGCGGGCGGTTCCTCCAATACTGGGAACAACATGACGGGTTGGCTTTGCAAGGTTATCCCCTCTCCGAAGCTTTTCGACAGGTCAGTACGACCGACGGCAAGCCCTATCTGGTGCAATACTTCGAGCGCGCAGTGTTTGAATACCATCCCGAGAAT
>CBJNAR010000116.1:0-7924 GCA_966434075.1 uncultured bacterium | reverse complement strand
TGCAAGGCGAGCCAGGCGAGGTTGGCGCGGGCCATGCCGATGTCCTCCAGGAGTTGCGCTTCCGTCGCGACGGCCATGCCGCGCTCGCTGAACTTGCGGGTCTCGTCCACCTGTCCGCGCAGCCGGGCGACCACGGCCAGGTAGGCCAGGCAGCGCGATTGCACCGTCACGTCGCCGCTGCGCTCGACCAGCTTGAGCGCGATCTGCATTTGCTCTTCGGCGGCGTCCAGTTCCCGGCGCCAGAGGTGGGCCAGGCCGGCGATCACCCGCGTCAAGGCGATTTCGCTGGGCGTGCCGGTCTCCTGGATGGCGGTCACGGCAGCCCAGGCGTTGGCGAGCGTTTCGTCGGACACCGTGTAGCGGTCGCGGCCAAAGGCCATGAGTACGAGGGCGGTGAAGAACTTGGAGCGCTGTGCCGGGGTGCCATGGCGCTCCACAGCGGGCCAGATCTTGTCGAGGAACGCGCTCATCGCCTGCCACTGGCCGCGCCAATGCAGGATCCACATGCGCAGCAGTTGGATTTGCACCCACTCCTGCCACCACTTGTCGTCGGAGTCGGGCGGCGGCGCGCCCAACGCCTGCTCGGCCCGCTCGTAGGACGCGCGGGCCTGTGTGTATTCGCGCTGCGGTTCCCAGGTTTTGCCCATCTTGCGGTGCAGCCGGGCCTGGCAGACCCGATCGTGATCCTGGACATGGCGCAGGGCGGATTGAAACACCTCGCGCGCTTGCTCGTGCTTGCCGGTCAGGTCCAGCACATCGCCCAGGCTCTCGTATAGCTGATCGACCACGTCATGGTGCTGCGCGACGTCGTAGGCAGCCGGGTCCTGCTCGACGAGGGCGACGGCCCGCACGAAGAGGTCGATCGCCTCGCTGTTGGCTTAAAGCATGCGCGCCCGCTCGCCCGCCTGGCGCAGATACTCGACGGCCTTCTCGACCTCGCCGGCCTCGGCATAGTGCCGAGCCAGGCGCACGGTGATGTCTTCGATGTGCCCGGCGTACATTTCCTCCAGCACCCCGGCGATCTCACCGTGTAGCAGGCGGCGCTCGCCGCCGCTCAGGCCCTCGTAGAGATACTGCTGGAACAGGGCGTGGGTGAACTGGTAGCGGGATAGGAACTGGCGCCCGGCGCGGATTTCGCCCGCTTCGCGCACCAGGTGATGACGATCTTCGAGTTCGCGGGACAGGGTCTGCAGCAGCAGGCGCTCCTTGATGTCCTGCACACGCGCGATCACCTGGGCGGTGAAATCGGTGCCCTCGACACTCGCCACCGACAGGATCTCGCGTTGGTCGGCGGCCAGCCGGTTGATGCGCTCCTCGATCACGCCTTCCACACGCGCCGGGAGATCTTGCCAGATGAGGCGCGGGCTTTCGACCCAGCGGCCTTGCGCGTCCTTGACCAGGGAGCCGTTGTCTTTCAGCTCCTGCAACAACTCGACGATGAACAGCGGGTGGCCTTCGGTGTGCTGGAACAGCGCCTGCCGGAATTGGTCGCTCAAGGCGTTTGGCTCCGTATCTAACAACGCATCGACAAACCGGCGGCCTTCCTGCTCGCGAGTCTGGCCCAGATCGATGGCGATGTCGCCGTAGTAGCGCTTGAGTTCGGCCAGCACCTTTTCGAGCGGGTGGCGCTGGTCACCGTGGCCCAGCGCCACTTCGTCGGGCCGGAAAGTGCCCAGGATGAGGATGGGGCTTTTCTCCAGCCGGCGGGCGAGATGGAACAGCAGATTAATCGAGCCCTCGTCGGCCCACTGGAGGTCGTCGAGAACGATGAGCAACGGTTGCCGGGCGGCCAGGGTCTTGAGCACCCCTGCATATTGCTCGAAGATGCGGTTCTGGTCGAGGGTGGTGTCGAGTGCGGCGGGGCCATCCTGCTTCTTGCCGGCTTTCTCCAGCGTGTCGACGAACCCGGCTTTTTTGGCGAAGATGGAACCGGCCTTGGCGGCCAGGCTTGCGCCCGGTACCGCGGCCAGCAGCAGCCCGACCAGATCCGGGGCGACCTCGACGAGCACCTCGGTCGAGTGGGCCAGCAGCCCTTTCAAGCGGCGAGCGTTTTCCGTATCCACGACATTGCGGGAGAGGTTGGCGGCGACATCGCCGCTAAGGAGTTGCAGGACTTCGATGAAGGGCAGATAGGGATCGCCCTGGCCGGTTTGGGCGTTGCAATTGCCGATGGCGACGATCAGGTTCGCGTGGTCCGCCTGGGCGCGCCGGGAGAACTCGTGGATCATCGTCGTCTTGCCGCTGCCTGCCTCGCCGGTCACGAGGGCGATCTGGGTGCTGCCGGCCAGGGCTTTGTCGAGCAATGCGCGCAGGCGGCCCAGCTCCTGCGCGCGACCGATAAAAACTGGCACGTCCATCAAAAAACTCTCCAATAGCCGGCGATGGGCTTGCGGCTCCGCTGCGCGAGCAAACGCACGGAAAAGAGCCGCTACGGGGCCGCGAGGTGGGCGCCTTCCGGCACCTGGGCCAGGGTATGCTGGTGGCGGAGCGGTCGCGTGGGCGGGATGGCGCCGAGCAGGGTGGCGAGGACTTCCAGGCTGCGCAGGTTGTTGGCGGGCAGGAAGTCGTCGATATGGGGCAGGGCGGCCGCCATGCCGCGGGTGAGCGGGCGGTAGCCGGGCAGCCCGAGCAGCGGGTTGAGCCAGATCAGCCGGAAGGCCATGCGCTGCAGATAGGCCATTTCGGCTTCAAGCAGCGCCGGTTCGCCGCGGTCCCAGCCGTCGCTGATGATGCAGACGACGGCGCCCTGGCCGAGCACGCGCCGCGCCCAGGTGGTGTTGAACGTGCGCAGGGCGGCGCCGATGCGCGTGCCTCCCGACCAGTCCACGACGGTATGGCCCACCTCGTGCAGCGCCGTGTCTACCGTGCGCGCCCGAAGCTGGCGGGTGATGCGGGTGAGCCGGGTGGCGAAGACGAAGATCTCGGCGTGGTGCAGGCCGCGGCTGAGCGTATGCAGAAAGTGTAGCAAGAGCCGGGTATAAGGGGCCATCGAGCCGCTGATGTCGCAGATGAGCACGATGGGCCGGGGCTTCTGGCGCGGCCCGCGCCAGGCCAGGTGCAGCGGCACGCCGCCATGGCGCATGGCCCGGCGCAAGGTGCGCTCCACGTCGAGCCGGTGCCCGCGGCGGGCCGGGGTCAGGCGGCGGGTGCGGCGCGTGCCGGGTTCCCAGCGCCAGGTGGCCAGCATGGCGCGCGCCGGGGCCAGTTCGTCGTCGGTGAAGTCGGCAAAGTCGATCTGGCGCAACCGCTCGTAGCCGCTGTAGAGCAGCATCTGATCGGGCAGTGTGCTGTTGTCCGTTTCCCCGCCGGGCAGATCGGGCGCGTCGATGGCCGTGGTGCGTTCAACGCCAGGCAGCACGTCGCCGCCAGGCGTGTCCGGCCCCAGGGCCTGGCTCGCACGCTCGCGGGCCGGCTGGGTCTCCGGGCGCGGCGTGGCGCTGTCGGAGGGAATGATCACCTGGCGGGTGCGGCCCCAGAACTGGCGGAAGATCAGGTCGAAGCGCGGCCAGTCCTCGTGGCGGCTGCAGAGCAGCGCCCGTGCCGTGTAGTAGATCGTCTGGCGGTCCGTCCAGTCCTGGGTAGGGTCGCTCAGCACACTGAGCAGGTCGTGCATCTGGTCCGCGGTGGTCTGCACGCCGTTGCGCCGCAACAGCCGCCCGAAGTCGATCCAGCGGCGAACGAGCTTATCCCCCAGCGCGTCCACGGGCTTCCGCCTTCTGCACGAGCGGCGTCAACTCACCGCGCAGCCGCTCAATGTCTTCCTGGTGTTTAAGCAGCACGCCGAGCGTGTCGCTGACCACTTCGACCGTGAGCGTCTGCTGTTCCAGGGCCAGCAGGGCGGCGGCCCAATCGAGGGTCTCGGCCACGCCGGGTAGTTTGTAGAGATCGAGCCGGCGGATCTCCTGGACCAGCGCGACGATGCCCGTCGCCAGCCGCTGCGGCAGATCAGGCAGGCGCGTGGTCAGCACGGCCAGTTCCTTGTCGAAGGTGGGATAGTCGATCCAGTGATAGATGCAGCGCCGTTTCAGGGCGTCGTGGATCTCGCGGGTGCGGTTGCTGGTGATGACGACGGCGGGCGGCTGGGTCGCGCGGAAGGTGCCGACTTCGGGGATCGTGACCTGGAAGTCGGCCAGCAACTCCAGCAGGAAGGCCTCGAACTCTTCGTCGGCGCGGTCGAGTTCGTCGATGAGCAGCACCGGGCGGCCCGGCCCCTGGTATGTGACGGCGGCCAGGATGGGGCGCTCGATCAGGAAGTCAGGGCCGAAGAGGTGGGCGGTGTCGAGGGTGGCCTCTTTGTGCCCGGCTTCGAGCAGGCGGATCTGCATCATCTGGCGGGCGTAGTTCCACTCATAGACCGCGGTGCTGATGTCCAGTCCTTCGTAGCATTGCAGGTGGATCAACGGCGTGCCAAGCAGCGTAGCCAGGGTGCGGGCGACGGCCGTTTTGCCGACGCCGGCCTCGCCTTCGAGAAACAGCGGTTTGGGCAGCCGCCAACTCAGATAGAGGGCGGTCGCCAGGGCCCGCCCGGCGATGTAGCCCTGGGCGGCTAGAGCCGCGTCCAGGGCGGGGATCGACGCGAAGGCTGCCCCGGCGGGATCGCCGGAAGGGGTTGTCAGCACGAGGGCGGGCGCCTCCTTTGCGGCCCACCGGGGAGCCGCGGGTCATGCCGGCACACGGCCGGCGGGATGCTCATCAGCCATGGCCGGATGGCGGAACCGGCCCGCTCATTCCGGCACTCTCCGAAACCCACTGGTTGCTGATCGGACTCAGGAAATCGACGGCCACCCAGAAGGGTTCGCCGTTGTCGCCCGTGTGGCGGTGCAGCCGGAACTGGTAGGTGCCGGTCTGGACCTCCTCAGACTTGCCGGGCCGCGTGACGTGGGACGTGCGTGTCACCTCGACGGTCGCGATGCCGCCGTGGTCGGTGGCCTGGGCGTTCCAGTCGAGCAGCTTGACCTTGATGTCGCTGTAGTTGACCGTACTCAATTGGCCCGCGTCGGCTTCGTCCTGCTGTTTTTGCAGTAAGGGCAGCGTGTAATCGCGGTAGGCGAAGTTGGTCATCTCGCCGGTGGTGGTCAGGTCGAAGCTGCCGCCGGGCACCAGTGTGCGGGCCGCGTAGAATTTTTGGAAGTAGTCGTTCATCTCGCGCTGCACCTGCTCGGGCGACAGCGTGGTATCGCCCCTGGCCTGCGAGATCCAGGTCTTGGTGGCCGGGTTGTAGAAGTCGTAGGCTTGCCAGGCGGCATTGCCGTCGGGCAGGACGGTGCGCTTGAGCTTGAACTGGTAGGTGCCGGTCTGCGGCGGCTGGACGCCGTCGGCGCGCACCTCGTTCAGCGTGCGCGTGATCTCGACGAAGGCGTTATCGCTGCCGTCCGACTCGTGGCCGAAACTGAGCACCTTCATGCTCAGGTTGGTGTAGTTGGCCTCGCGCAGCTTGCCGGTCTCGGCGGCAGCCTCGTTTTGCTGCAGCAGGGCCAGCGTATAGTCGCGGTAGGGCGGCGCGGTCAGGTTGCCGATGGTCGTGAGATCGAACTGGCCGCCGGGCTCCAGGGTGCGGGCCTTGTAGAACAGGGCGAAGAACTCGTTCAGTAGGGCAGTGAAAGCCTCCGGCCCCGTGGCGCCCGCGGTGTCCAGCGGCACCGGGTTAGGTGTCTCGGTCGGCGCGACCGACGGGATGACGAACACATCGCCCACCGTGGGCACCGGCGTCTCGGCGGCGGGCGTCTCGGCGGGCGCCGTGGTCTCCGCCGGCGGGGCAGCCGGCGTGCCGGGCACAGTCGTCTCCGCCGGGCCGGCCTGGGTGGGCGCGGAGGTGGCCGTGGCAAGTGCGGCGACCGGCGTGCCCGTCTCATCAGACAGGTTGAGATCCGACTGGATGTTCATGCCGTTCAGCACGAAGACGCAGATTATACAGAGCAGCAGCACCCCGGCGGCACTACCGCCCAGGACCCACCAGACCCGGTTGCCGCCGCCGCGATTGCCGGGCGGCGCGGGGGGCGGGCCACCATAACCAGGGGGCGGCCCATAACCCTGCGCCGGAGGGCGATAATCCTGCGGCGCGCCCGTGGGCGGGCCGTAATTCTGCGGCGCGCCGGGCGCGGGGCCGTAGCTCGGGCCGGGCGGCGGGCCGTAGCTTTGCTGGGCCAGGGGCTGGGCCGGATACGGCGGTTGGGTGATGTGGGCGGCGGGCGGCGCCGGCGTGACCGGGATGGTCGTGGCCTGACCGGGCGCGGGCGGGTTGGTGGGGCCGGCAGCCGGGGTGCCCGGCATGGGCGGCGCCACGACAGGGCGGGATTCCGGGCGGGCCTCCGCGGGCGCGGCGTTCATGATGGCTTCGTGCGCGGCGCGCGCGAACTCGTCGGCGGTCTGGTAGCGCTCGTCGGGCGCTTTCGCCATCGCTTTCAGCACCACGCGCTCCAGGGCCTCCGGGATCGCGGGATCGAGGCTGCGCGGGAGGGGCAGCGGGTCGTTCATATGCTTAATGACCACGGCGAACGGGGTATCGGCGTCAAAGGGCACGCGGCCCGTGATCATCTCGTAGAGCACGACGCCCAACGAGTAGATGTCGGTGCGCGAGTCGACGGGGCCGCCCCGGCCCTGCTCGGGACTCATGTAAGCGGGCGTCCCCGACAGGCCGCCGCTGGCGCTCACGCCGGAGGTGCCGACGATCTTGGCGATGCCGAAGTCGGTGAGCAAGGGCTGGCCTTTGGCCGTGAACATGATGTTCTGCGGCTTCACGTCGCGGTGGACCATGCCCATGCTATGCGCGTAGGCGAGCGCGCCGCCGATGGCGGTGATGATCTCGTCGATCCGCGCCAGGTCGAGGCGCTTGCTCTGCTGGGCCTGCTGGTGGAGCACCTGTTTGAGGTTGGGGCCGTCGATGAACTCCATCACCATGAAGTAGACATCGCCCTCGTTGTCGTAGTCGAACACCTGGACGATATTCGGATGGCGCAACGATGCGACGGCGCGGGCCTCGCGGCTAAAGCGCTCGCGGGCGCCGTCCTCTTCCAGCAGGAAGGGATGCAGTACTTTCACGGCGACGTAGCGATCGAGTGCGGGCTGGAAGGCTTTATAGACTTCGGCCATGCCGCCCCGGCCGATCCGCTCCACCACGCGGTAACGGCCCAGTGTCTTGCCGATCAAATCGCTCATCGGGGAAATTCTCCTGGATCCATGGCAGGCGGCGATCGCCGCCCGCTGTCGCTTCTCTTCTATTGTAGGCCCACGAAGCCGGAAATGCAACCTGCTGCGCCGGTCCCGCAACGGGCGGACCGCCGGGCCTCATGCAACAGGGGTAGCCGGACGGACTACCCCTGTGCATATAATGCGTGTTGGACCGGGAAGATACGGCCCGCGCGCCCTGATCAGGGCAGCGGCCAGATGGAGAAGTCTTCGTAGCGGGTGGCGGCGCCGGTGACTTCGTCCCCGGAGACCAGGCCCGTCGCCACGGAGATGTCGCCGGCCTCGTTTTTGTCGCCGAGATCCAGCTTGCCCACGTAGTAGCCGTTCACGAAGAAGAAGCCTTTGTCGTCGTTGACGATGAGCGTGAGCAGGTTCGACCCGGTGGCCGAGAGGTCCAGGTGGTCCACGGACTCGTAGCCGGTGTTGTCGTTGTGGTACCAGGAGGTCCACTCGGCGTTGGAGTTCACTTCGACTTCGTAATCCTCGTTCTTGCCGGTGTGGCGGAAGAAGAAGCCGTAGTCCCAGGGCTTCTTCGCCGCATCATAGGGGTTGTAGAAGCGGGCCTCGACGATGAAGTTGCGCAGGTTCACGCCGGCGGATTTATCCACGATCAAGCCGTCGTCGGCATTATGGATCAGTTGGTTACCCACGGGGCCGAACACTTTCGCGCCCTGGTGGGCCAGCGCATCGGCAATGTCCTCGACGTATTTGTCGGGCGCGCCGGAGGAGACGGCCATCG
>CBJNAR010000115.1:0-7946 GCA_966434075.1 uncultured bacterium | reverse complement strand
GATGTGCCGAACCCCGGCAGATCGGGCGCCAGCACACGGGCCACCTCGCCCACCCCGTCTAATTGCGCCTGCCAGATGGTGTGATCGAACGGGAACCCATGCAGCAGAACAACAGGCAACCCCTTGCCCCGTTCCTCATAGTGTAATTGCGAATCAGCCATAGCTAACTACCTCGCCAATCATAGTGATAATCCGTAACCCCCCGCCCCGGTCGCTTGGCCGCGTCCCTGGCGCGCGGGTCTTGCTGATGCAGACTCCAGCAAATACGAGACCAGCGCTGGCCGACGCCACACCAATCCACCGGCTGTATAGCCTGAGCGACCCCGGTTTGACCGCATCCGGCAATCCCGCTATAATGTGGCGCGACCTGTAGCATTGGTAGGAGCGAGGCTCCACGCCGCCCTACATATATGAGAACCCGCACCGCGGGCTGTTAGCGGTTCAAAGGAGAACGCAAGCCATGGCGAAAACTCTGCCCAAGCGCAGCGAAGTGGCCCAGGATGTCACCTGGGATCTACAGAGCGTGTACCCCTCGGACGCCGCCTGGGAGACGGCCTATCAGGAAGCCCTGGGCGCGATCCCCAGCCTGGAGCAGTTCCAGGGCAAGCTGGGCGAGTCGGGCGCGCTGCTGCTGGAAGCGTTGCAGACGCGCGACGAGTTGCTGAACACGATCAATCGTGTCTCGTTGTATGCCGGGATGCAGCAGGCCGGCGATACCGCCGACCAGGCGGCAGCAGCGCGCACCCAGCAGGCCGGGAGCCTCCAGGCGCGCGCCGCCGGCGCCGCCGCCTACTTCGACCCGGAGATCCTGGCCCTGGACCCCGCCCGGCGGGCCGCCCTGGTCGCCGAGGAGCCGGGCCTGCAGGTCTATGAGCACTATTTCGAGACCCTCGACCGCCTGCGCGGCCATGTGCGCTCGGCGGAGGTGGAGAGCCTGCTGGCCGAGGCGACCGACATCGCCGCCGACGCCTACCGCATCCACATCGCGCTCGAAGATGCCGACCTGAAGTTCGCGACGATTAAGGACGAGACCGGAGCCGAGGTCGAGATCGCGCAGGGCAACGTCTGGCCGCTGATCGAGAGCCAGGACCGCGCGGTGCGCCAGGCGGCCTGGGCAGCCTACGCCGACGGCTACCTGAGCGTGAAGAACACGATGGCCGCCACCCTGGCCGGCGCCGTCAAGGGCGACGTGTTCTACGCGCGGGCGCACAACTACGGCAGCGCGCTCGAAGCGGCGCTGGCCGCCAACAACATCCCCGAAGCCGTCTACCGCAGCCTGCTCGCCACGTTCGAGCGCCACCTGCCGGTGTGGCATCGCTACTGGGAGATCCGCCGCCGCGCCCTCGGCGTCGACAAATTGCATGTCTACGACTCGCAGGTCCCGCTGGTGCGCTCGGTGCGCCCGATCCCCTATGCCGATGCCGTGGAGATGATCCTCGAAGGCATGGCCCCGCTGGGCGACGAATACCTGGGGCCGATGCGCCGCGGCATGCAGCAGGAGCGCTGGGTGGATATCTACCCCAACCAGGGCAAGGGCAGCGGCGCCTTCTCCAGCGGCGTCCACGGCACGCGCCCGTTCCTGATGCTGAACTACGACGACACGCTGCAAACCGCCAGCACCCTGGCCCACGAGATGGGCCACTCGATGCACTCCTACTTCACCTGGCAGAACCATCCGCCGATCTACAGCAACTACTCGATGTTCGTGGCCGAGACGGCGTCGAACTTCAACCAGGCGCTGGTGCGCGCGCACCTGCTGGAAACCGAGCAGGACCCCGACTTCCAGTTGGAAGTGCTGGCCGAGGCGATGTCCAATTTCCACCGCTACTTCTTCATCATGCCCACGCTGGCGCGGTTCGAGTTGGACTGCCACGAGCGGGTCGAGCGCGGCGAGGGCCTGACGGCGGACGGCATGTCGGCCAAACTGGTCGAGCTCTTCCGCGAAGCTTACGGACCGGACGTGGAGATCGACGAGGCGCGCGTCGGCATCACCTGGGCGCAATTCACGCACCTGTTCGCCAACTTCTATGTCTACCAGTACGCGACCGGCATCTCGGCGGCCAACGCCCTGGCGGCGGCGGTGCGCACCGAGGGCGAGCCCGCGGCGAAGCGCTATCTCGACTTCCTGAAAGCCGGCGATGCGGTCTTCCCCATCGACGCGCTCAAGCTGGGCGGCATCGACATGAGTTCGCCGGAGCCGGTGGAGCGCGCCTTCGGCGTGCTGACCGAGCTCGTGAACCGGCTCGATCAACTTGTCGGCGCCGGCCCGCTGCGCACCGACTCGGCAGTCGCCGAGCACGCCTAGCGCCACAAGCCGGCGCCACCGGGCGCGATGAATCGCGCCACTACGAATATGGTCTGTGCTGCGGCGCGTTCAATCGCGCCCGGTACCCGCATCACGAATTCGTAGCGGCGCGATTTATCGCGCCCGGTCCGGCGCCGGAATGGTCGAGATTCGTGGCCCTGACCCACCGGCACCCAGTAGCGGAATCGCGGATTCTGTGGTATTCTTTGGGGCGTGGCGCGCCCCCGGCCACCGCGGGCCGGGCGGGCGGCGGGGTCCCGCGGCCGGGCGGGACGTGGACAGTCGGTTTTCCCCCTCACACTGTGCATAGAGGTTGCCCTTGGCTAGCGTTGTTTCCACGGCCCCCGCGATCAGCCTGCAAGAGGTGAGTATGCGCTATGCCGGGCAGGGCGCGCAGCCCACCCTGGCCCTCACCGATGTCTCGCTGGACATCGCGCCCGGCGAATTCATCTCGCTCATCGGCCCCAGCGGCTGCGGCAAGACGACCCTGCTGCGCCTGATCGCCGACCTGATGCAGCCCACGGCGGGCACCATCCGCATCCAGGGCAAGCCGCCCGGCGAGGCCCGGCGCAACCGCGACTACGGCCTGGTACCGCAGGCGCCCGTACTCTACGACTGGCGGACGGTGATCCGCAACGTCGAGTTGCCGCTGGAGATCATGAAGGTGCCCGCCGCCACGCGCAAAGAGCGCGCCACGGCCCTGCTCGATCTAGTAGGGCTTAACGAGTTTCAGAACCACTACCCCTGGCAGTTGTCGGGCGGCATGCAGCAGCGGGTGAGCATCGCGCGGGCGCTCTCCTTCCGCCCGTCGATCCTGCTCATGGACGAGCCGTTCGGCGCGCTCGACGAGATGACCCGCGAGCGGCTGAACGCCGAACTGCTGACCATCTGGCGCGAGACGAAGACGACCATCGTCTTCGTGACCCACAGCATCGCCGAGGCGGTGTTCCTCTCCACGCGGGTGGTGGTCATGTCGGCGCGACCGGGGCGCATTGCCCGCATCGTGCCGGTGGATCTGCCGCCCGCCCGCGACTACGACACGCGGGAGCTGCCGCGCTATTTTGAGCTGATTTCGGAGGTGCGTGAGTACTTGCGGGAGGCGCATTAGTGGCCCGCCCGCTGACCGCTGCCCCATCGGCCCCGGCGGAAGTGGCCCCGGCGATCCCCCGCCGCCCGTCCCGGTTCGGCGGCCTGGTGGCGCCGGTGCTCACCGTGGTCATTATTATCGCCGTGTGGGAAGGGATCGCCTTCCTGCGCCTTAACGGGCTGGAAGAAGGCACCTTCGCCTATAAGCAGGCGCAGAGCTACCTGCCCTACGCCCACAAGGTGCTGGAAGCCTTCATCGCCAACGCCGACAGCTTCCTGGCCGCCGGGGCGGTGACGCTGGGCAACGCCTTCGTCGGCTTCGTCATCGGGGCGATCATCGGCTATGCGCTGGCCGTCGTGGTCTCGCGGGCGCCCTGGGTCGAGCGCAGCTTCTATGTCTACATCATCGGCTCGCAGATGGTGCCGGTCATCGCCCTCGCCCCGATCCTCTACGGCATCATCCGCGATGAAACGCTGCTCAAAATCACCGTCGCGGCCTACCTGACCTTCTTCCCGGTGACGGTGAACGTGCTGCGCGGCCTGCGCAGCCCCGACCCGCGGGCGCTGGACCTGATGCGCAGCTACGCCGCGTCCACCGGGGAGATCTACCGCAAGCTGCGTATGCCCGCCTCGCTGCCCTTCCTGTTCAACGCGCTGAAAATCGCCTCGACCGGCAGCCTGATCGGCGCCATCGTGGCCGAGCTAATGGGCGGCAACGCCGGGTTGGGCGTGCTGATCCTCTCGTTGCAGTACAACAGCTACGGCGGCAGCGACAAGCTCTGGGCGCTGGTGCTGGAGGCGGCGATTATCGGCATGCTCTTCTTCGGCCTGGTGTCGCTGGTCGAGCGGCTCGTCGTGCCGTGGCAGCCGGAGTTCCGGCGGGCGCGCGGCCAGAAAGGCGGCGCATGATCGCAACCGAGGCCCAGGCCGTCCCGGCGCGCAAAACCCGCGGCGGCTGGTGGAAGACGGCGCTGCCGCCCGTGCTGGTGTTCGTGGCCGTACTGGTCCTCTGGCAGGCCCAGGTGATCCACGCCGTGTTCAACATCCAGACCTTCCAGTTGCCGCTGCCCAGCCAGATCGTCCAGTCGTTCACCGAGCGCAGCCGCGACCTCTGGATCGGCACGTGGTACACGCTGGGCGAGGCGGTGGGTGGGCTGATCATCGGCGCGGGGCTGGGCTTCCTGACGGCCACGCTGTTTGTGCACTTCGACGCCACCCGGCGCGGGCTGATGCCGCTGGCCGTGTCGGCCAACTCGATCCCCATCGTGGCCTTCGCGCCCATCGTCACGCGCTGGCTCGGCTTCGACCAGCCGACGCGCATCGCCGTGGTCGCCGTGATGACCTTCGCCCCGATGGTGATCAGCGCGTACAAGGGCCTCACCGCGCTGGACAACAACGCGCTCGACCTGATGTACAGCTACGCGGCCACGCCGCTGGAGACCTTCCTCAAGCTGCGGCTGCCCAACAGCCTGCCCTATGTGTTCAGCGCGCTCAAGGTGGGCGCCACGGCGTCCATGATCGGCGCGGTCGTCGCCGAGTTCTTCAATTCGGCGGGCGGCATCGGCAAGCTGATCGCCAACAACATCCAAGGCAACGATTATGCGCTCGCGTGGTGCGGCGTGGTGATCGTCACGCTGGCGGGTCTCTTCCTCTACCTGGCTATCAGCCTGGTCGAGCGGATCGCGATACCCTGGGAGGCGGGTACCCGCGACCGGTAGCAGGCCCGCGCGTGCAGTGTGGTCCATCGCAATCAAGGGAGGAGAGAGAGGATGAAGATCCGAAGGCACATGGCATCCGCGTTGCTGCTGGCGCTGACCGCCGGCAGCGTGCTGAGCGCGTGCGGCACCGAGACCGCCGCGCCGACCAATACACCCGTGGCCGCCCCGCCCGCCGCCGCCGCGGACACGCCGGCGCCCGCAGCCGGCGGCAAGATGGACAAGATGCGGCTGCAACTCAAGTGGCTGCACCAGGCGCAGTTCGCCGGCTACTACGTCGCGGCGGATAAGGGCTATTACCAGGCCGTGGGCCTCGATGTCGAACTGCTGCCGGGTGGCCCCGATGTGGTGCCCTCGCAGAAGGTGCTGACCGGCGCCGCCGATGTGGGCATCGACTGGGTGGGCAGCCTGCTCGCCAACCGCGACAAGGGCCAGCCGCTGGTGGACATCGGCCAGTTCTATCAGAGCAGCGGCCTCTTGCTGATCAGCAAGAAGGGCACGGGCATCACCAGCCCCGCCGACCTCAAGGGCAAGAAGGTCGGCGTCTGGACCGGCGGCAACGAGTTTGAGTTCCGCGCCCTGATGGACAAGTACAAGTTCGACAACAGCATCGACAACAACAAGGACATGACCGTCATCAAGCAGGGCTTCGAGATGGACACCTTCCTGAACGGCCAGCTTGACGCCGCCTCGGCCACCACCTACAACGAGTACAACGTGGTGCTGGAGGCCGGGCTCAAGCCCGAAGACCTCAACGTGATCAACTATAACCAGGAAGGCGTCGGCATGCTCGAAGACCATGTCTTCGTGACCGAGCAGACGCTGAAGGACAAGAAGGATATGCTCGTACGCTTCCTGGCCGCCTCGCAGAAGGGTTGGCAGGATGCCGTGAAGGACCAGGCCTATGCCGTGGACTCGGTGATGAAGCGCGCCGACAAGTCGACCACCAACCGCGACCACCAGGTCTCGATGATGCGCGAAGTGGCGAAGCTCGTCCAGCCGGAGGGCATGGACGCGAGCAAGATCGGGTTCGCCGACCCGACCAAGTTCCAGACCACCGCCGACATCGCCCTGAAGTTCAACATCATCACCAAGCCGGCGCAAAACGCCTACACCAACGACCTGATGACCGAGGCCGCCGCGCTCAACGCCAAGTAAGCGCGTCGCCTCGCAACACCAAAGACGCCCCGGCGATCAACCGCCGGGGCGTGTGTTTTTTGGCCGTAGCCTGAGTCGCTCGTCAGGCGCCCGCCGACCGCAGGTCCATCAGCGCGTCGCGCAGGCGATCCAGGTCCTCGTCGCTGTTGAAGAAGGTAGTGGAAACGCGCAACCAGTTGTAGATCGGCACCGACCGGATGGTGATGCCGCGCTCGCTGAGCCGGGTCACGGTGGTCTGCGGGTCCAACCCGGCCACGCTGAACGCGGTGAGCGAGGCATGCGGCACGGGAGTATGGATCGTCACGCCCGGCAACCCGCCCAGGATGGAGCGGCAGCGCTGCGTGATCTCCGTCGCTTGCTCGAAGATCCAGGGCCAGCCCAGGTCTTCTTCCATCCAGCGCAGGCTCTCATTCATACCGGACAGGCCCGGCCAGTAGAGCGTGCTCTGCTCGTAGCGGGCGGCGCCGGGGGCGGGCATAAAGTAGCCGGAAAGGTCCATCGCCTCCGGGCCGCGGATGGAGAAGAAGCCCACGAACGTGGGCAGCAGTTCGCTGATCCGCTCGCGGCGCACGTAGAGCGCGCCCACGCCCTCCGGGCCGCACAGCCATTTCTGCCCCGGCACGGCGTAGAAGTCTACGTCGAGTTCGTGGACATCCACCGGGATGGCCCCGCACGATTGCGCGCCGTCCACGGCCACGTAGGCGCCCACCCGGTGCGCGGCGGCGGCGATGGCGGCCACCGGCAGCACCGCCCCGGTGGTGGAGGCGACGTGCGACAGGACCACCAGCCGCGTGCGCGGCGTGAGGGCGGCGGCCACGGCCCCGGCGATGTCCTCGCCCGCGCGGTCCAGGTCCACCACCCGCAGCGTGACGCCGAAGCGCCGGGCCACGGCATAGGCCGGCAGCAGCCCGCCTTGATGCTCGTGGCTGGTCGTCACAATTTCGTCGCCGGGCTGCCAATTGAGGCCCCAGCAGGCGATGTTCATCCCCTCGGTCGTATGGTGCGTCAGTGCGATTTCCTCAACCTCAGCGCCGAGCAAGCGGGCGAAGCGGGCGCGCAACTCCTCCCGTAAGGGCATATAAACGTCCAGGTGTGTCTGTATAGTCGCCCGCCCACCGTGCAACTGGCGCTCACTCTCCGCCGCCATGATCTCAGCGGTGCGCCGGGGCAGCGGTCCCGCCGTGCCCGTATTCAGATAGACCTGGCCCTCCACCGCCGGCAACTCCCGGCGCACCGCGGCCACACGAGGATCAACCGTCATCGTTCTCATTCCCTCCTGCGTAATGCTGTCTGTGCTGTGGCGTAATTAGCGGTTCCAGCCGGGCCGCCTGTAGGTGGGACGCTGCATCCATCAGGTGCCCGGCCCGCGGTTATTTCGTCCTGGCCTGCCTCCTTACACCCTATTATAAGTCAAGGGCGCGAGTCCATGTGCCCGCAAATCCCCGCCGAGGTGGACCACCTGCCCCAGGTAGCGACCGTCGCTACTGTCGCGGTTCAGCACGAGCCTCCTTGACTGAAAGATAAATACTTCTAAAGTATGAGGCCCGGTATGTTGCATTCCGTTCTTGATAGTGTTAATCTAATCAATATACGACTTAAAGTCACTGCTGACACGCGAGAGGGGCAACCATGAATATAGCCATGGCGGATAGCGGCGCCGTGCGGACTTTCCCCCCGGTAAC
>CBJNAR010000114.1:0-7946 GCA_966434075.1 uncultured bacterium | reverse complement strand
CGCCGATTGGCCGGTGCAGGCGCCGCTTTCAAACCGGCCCGCCCGATATGATCGCGTACGGGCGGATTTCCAACCGGCCCGCGCGGCTGGCGCTGTAGGGGCCGGCTTCAAACCGGTTCGCCCAATTGGAGTTGGAGGGGCCGGTTTCAAACCGGCCCGCCGCCTATCGATCCACTGGCCTCTGCGAAAGGAGACATCCCGTGGCCGACAAACCCCTCCCCACTGAGCAGGTGCTGACCATGCTGGCCGCCGCGCCGCCCCGCATCGCCGCGGCGACCGCGGGGCGCGACCCCGCGCAATTGCAGGGCCGCCCCGCCGCCGAGGAGTGGTCGGCCAACGAGGTGCTGGCCCATCTGCGCGCGTGTGCCGACATGTGGGGCAACTGCATCATGGCGATGATCACCGAAGACAGACCGGCTCTGCGCGCCATCAACCCCCGGACGTGGATCGAAAAAACGGATTATCTCGAACAGGCATTCCAGCCGTCGCTGGAGGCCTTTACGACGCAACGGGCCGCGCTATTGGCCGTCCTGGAGCCGTTGCCGCCCGAAGGCTGGGCACGAGCGGCAACCGTGACGGGCGCGGGCAAGGCCCTAGAACGGACGGTGCACTTCTATGCGCAGTGGCTCGCGACGCACGAACGGCCGCACCTGAAGCAGATTGAAAGCATCGTGAATACGCTACCCGGATAGCACGGGCCACCGCGCCGAATTGCGGGGTATGTCGCGCGGTGGACTAGCGGCGGGCGAAGAAGGCGCGCAGGCGGGCCACGGCCTCGTCCAGCACCGGCACGGGGGCCGAGCCGTAGGACAGGCGCAGATGCCCCGCTCCCGCCGCGCCGAACGCCGTGCCCGGTATGGTCAGCACGCCCGCCTCGCGGATCAAGAGCGGGGCCAGTTCATCCACCGGCGGACCGTCGAGCACGCGCACAAAGGCGAAGATCGAGCCGAAGGTCTCCTGCCAGTGCAACTGCGGGATGGCGGCCAGCCCGGCCTTGAGCGCCGCCCGCCGCGTGGCGAGTTCCGCGCGCTGCGCGGCCAGCAGCGGATAGTAGTCCACGTCGAGCGCGGCGGCCACGGCCCGCTGGCTGATCACCGGGGCGCAGATGACCAGCGTGTCATGCACCTTGAGCGCCGGCCCGGCCACCTCCGGCGGGGCGAACAGGTAGCCGACCCGCCAGCCCGCCATGCCGAAGCTCTTGGAGAAGCTGCCCACCGTGACCACGTGGGGCCGCAGCGCCGGGTCGGCGGCCAGCGAGTAGTGCCGCGCCGCGCCAAAGACGAAGTACTCGTAGGTCTCGTCCACAATGATAGTGATGTTCCGTGCGGCCAGTTCGCGGGCGCAGGCGACGAGCGCCGCCGGGTCGGCCACGGCGCCGGTCGGGTTGCTGGGCGTGGTCAGCACCACCGCGCGGGTGGCGGGCGTGATATGGGGTGCCAGCCGCTCCCAGGTCAGTTGGAAGCCGTTGTCGGGCGCAAGCGGCGCCTCTACGCAGGTCAGCCCGCAGAGGTGCGCTGTCATCTCGTGGTTGAAGTAGTAGGGCGAGGGCAGGACGACGGTATCGCCGGGATCGGTGCAGGTGAGCAGGGCTAGGGCGATAGCCTGGTTGCCGCCCGCCGTGACGATGATCTCGCGTTCCGGGTCCACGGCAATCCCGGCGTCGCGCTGCCACTTGCGGCCGATGGCTGCGCGCAATTCCGGCAGCCCGGCGTCGGGGCTGTAGGTATGCGTCGCGGGATCGGCCAGCGCGGCGCGCGCCGCCTCCAGCGCGGCGGGCGGCGGCGGAAACGCGGCCACCCCCTGCCCCAGGCTGATCACGTCGCGCCCCGCGGCCCGTTGCCCCGCGGCCACCGCCGCCAGGTGGTCGATGATCGGCGTGGCGGTCGTCTGCACTCGTCTGGATACGTACACCGGCTCTTGCGCCTCCTCGTAAAAACAAAAAGCCGCGCCGCCCGCGCGACCTGGCATGTCGCCTGCTCGCGCCACCCCGGCACCGAGACTCTTCGCTCCGCTCAGAGTGACAACGGCCTAACACACCCCTTCAGCAAACTGACCACTGACCACTGACCACTCGTCTCCTGACGGCTGACGGCTGACGGCTGACCACTGACCACTGACCACTCGCCGTTACCAGCGGACGCGGACATCGCCCTTGCGACGGGTGACGCGGACCTCGTCGAGGTGTTCGAGGAAGGGCACGGCGTATTTGCGCGTGGTGTTGAACAGGTCGCGCAGGTCGGCCACGGCGATGCTGCCTCGCGTATCGATCACGCCCAGCACGCGGGCCACCATACGGTCGTAGGTGGCGCGGTCGTAGTAAATATCGCCGCTGACCTTGACCAGGTCGCCACGGTCGAGCAGGGCCGCCGTGACCTCGGGGTCGAGGCCCAGGTCGGCAGGGTCGGGCGGGCTCGTCGGGTCGGCGGCGAACGCGGCCAGCAGGCGACGGACCTGCTCGGCCTGGGCGGGCGTGAACTGGACCGTGTGTTCGGGCAGGCGGAACGTGGTCGGGTCTTCGGCCAGCACGCCCGTAGCGACGGCGCGCGCCACCACGGCGCTGTAGACCTTCGGGGTGAGACCCAGGCGGCTCTTGAGCTCTTCCTTGCTCGGCCCCCGGCGCAGCGGGTACTGCGCGTGGTAGCGGCTCACCGCCTCACGCATCCGGCCCACCAGCGCGTTCCAGGCGCCCAGGCTCATCAGCAGCGCGGTGGGCGGAGGCAGGGCATCGGCGCCCTCGGCGGGCGGCGCGCCCAGGCGGACGACATCGCCGCTCGCCAGCGTGGCGGCCAGGGCGGCGCGACCGGTCTCGGCAGGCAGCCCGGTCGCCTCCAGCGCCGCCTTGACCTCGCGCGCTTCGCCGCCCAGCGCCTGCACCAGCAGTTCCTCCGGCGTGCCCCGTTCCCGCGTTTCCAGCGCGCGCAGGGTCGCCGGGTCGAACCGGCGGTGGCGGCGCGGCTGCGCGTCGATGACGACCCCGCCGCCGATAGTCAGCGAGGGCGACGCCTGGCGCAGGATGAAGCGGTCGCCCTTCACCACCGCCACCGGCTCGGCCAGGCGCAGCGTCACCCAGCCCGCGTGGCCCGGCTCCAGCTTCTCGGCGTCGAGCAGCGTGACCCGGCACGAGCTTTCGGCGGCACCCGCGAAGAAGTCGAGCAGGGCGTTCTGGGCCAGGGGCTTGGGCGCGTCGGCCAGCAGGTGCAGGCGGGCGTCGATGCGCACGGTGGGTTGCAGCCAGCCGGGCGTCGTCACCACCTGCCCGCGCTGCAGATCCTCCACGGCCAGCCCGCCCAGGTTCACGGCCACCCGGCTGCCGGGCGTCGCCGTCTCGGTCTTGTGTTTGTGGCTTTGCAGGCCGCGCACCCGGCTGTGCAGCCCGGCGGGCACCACCTCGACCTCCTGCCCGATCTGGAGGCTGCCGTCGTTCAGCGTGCCGGTGACGACGGTGCCGAAGCCCGCCACGCTGAACACGCGGTCGATGGGCAGGCGCGGGCGGCCCTTATCGAGCCGGGGCGTGGTCCCAGCCAGCAGCGTGGCGATGGCTGTCTTGAGCTCCGGCAGCCCCTCGCCCGTGCGCGCCGATACGGCGACCAGCGGCGCCCCGGCCAGCGTCGTGCCCGCCAGCCGGTCGCGCACTTCTTCCCGCACCAGGTCGAGCCAATCGGCGTCCACCAGGTCGCGCTTGGTCAGCACGACCAGCCCGCGCTCCACGCCCAGCAGGTCCAGGATGTTGAGGTGCTCGTTAGTCTGGGGCATCGGCCCCTCATCGGCGGCGATCACCAGCAGCGCGGCGTCGATGCCGCCCACGCCCGCCAGCATGTTCTTGATGAAGCGCTCGTGGCCCGGCACGTCGACAATCGAAACCTCGGGTCCGCCCGGCAAGCGAAGCCAGGCGAAGCCGAGGTCGATGGTCATTTCCCGTTCTTTTTCTTCTTGCAGGCGATCCGGATCGATCCCGGTCAGCGCCTTTACCAGCGTGGATTTGCCGTGGTCGACGTGGCCGGCGGTGCCGAGTACATACATGCCCTAGGCCAGTCCGGGCGTGCGCAGCAGCATATAGGCGATCAGCACGAACAGTTGCACAATCGCCGCGGCCCCGCCCGCCATGATCGCCTGGTTCTGGGTGATGCGATACAGGCGCTGGGTAAACAGCAGGGTCAGGTAGGTCGTCCAGACGAGCGCGCCGAGCCAGACCAGGAACACCAGGATGAACGGCGCCTTGATCGCGATCAGGGCGAAGATGACGACGAAGCCGAGCATGCGAGGCAGTTCCAAATACGGGTAGGTGTTCAAGGCCACCTGGAACTCGCCGTGGCCGAGCACCGTCTCGCCCACCGCCTGGATCGCCAGCGCGACGAAGGGCAGTTCCAGCAAGCCGAGCGCCAGCAGGCCGAAGGTGCCCAGCACCAGGCTGCCGGTGCTGCTGGTCAGGATCGGGATGCCGCCGTTGACCAGGTTGTCGATCAGGAACAGGATGACCGGCACCAGCGTGATGCCGAGTTGCATACGGATCAGTTGCGACCGCGGGATGGTGGGCCGCTCTTCGAGGTTCATCAGCGGCGAGCTCACCTCGCCCTCGGTGAATCCGGCCACCTTGGTCAGCGTGCCCATGGGGTTGAAGGCCATTTGCACGACCGGCATCGGCACATCTTCGACCAGCAGGTCTTCGACGCGCGTGCCGGGGACGGCGCGCATACGGGCATCCAGGATGCTGCGGGTCAGGTCGTCGAAGTCCTTGATGTCCGAGGTATAGAAAAACCCGGACTTGGCGCCCAGCCCGGCCAGCAGCGAATAGACGATATGCTCGGGCGAGAGCGGCGCCCCGGCATATTGCACGAAGACGACGTAGCGGTCGCCCGGCAGGGCCATCGAGTGCAGCTTGACGATGCGCTGCCAGGGCAGCGTCCGCCAGCGCACGAACTCGGTCACGGCCAGACCGTCCGAGCGCACTTCCAGGCTGGGCAGCGCGTCGGCGATCAACGCCCCGGCGACCACGCTGAACAGCAAACTGGCAAAAGCCGTGATCAGCAGCAAGACGCTGTAGACGCTGAAATTGGACAGCAACTGGACGAAGCGCCCCATCGTGTTGACCAGGTTGAGCACGCTGAGCAAAATCAGCGCATAGCCCACCAGCCGCAACGGCAGCCAGAAGCGGGTCGGGTAGCGGAACCGCTGGCCCTTCTCGGCGGCGGCAGAGGCAGCGGCGCCCGGATAACCAGGCACCACATACGTCGGCCCCACGGGGGCGCTAGGAGTACCCACGCGGCGCGGCATGGACTTAGAAGCACCCGCCGCCACCGGCGCGGGCTTCTTGCGGAATAATGTAGGCACGGGGATCCCTCCTTTGTCGGACCGGGCGGACTCCGGTCGTCCTCAATCCCTTCAGTTTATCATGAGCTTACCGCATTTGGCAATAGCCCATTTGGGTCAGATGCGCCTGGGAGGGGCTGGCCGGCCCGTCGTGCGGCGAGAGATACGACGCCGCATTACACCCGCGAAAACACCTTCACGAAGCCTTCAGCACGAGTTCCATCCGCCGGCTATGTCGCCCGCCCAAGCCGCCACCGGCCAGGAGGATCGCCCCGATGTGGAAGGGGCCTGCCAAATGTGGTACAATACGATGCTGCCCTTTCGGGCGCGCGCCGGATAGCTTGCGATGATGCGATCTGCCGCGGTGCGGATCGCATAATGCGCCTGGCCCATGTAACGGCGCACCGATCCGGCGCGAATGTTCAAGGAAAACGAGGTCTCCCGCATGCCCTACAACCCGGCCAATCCGCTCATTGTGCAAAGTGATCGCTCGATCTTGCTGGAAGTCGATAACCCGCTCTACGAGGCGGCCCGCGACGACCTGGCGCGCTTCGCCGAACTGGAGAAAAGCCCCGAACACATCCATACCTACCGCGTCACACCGCTGTCGCTGTGGAACGCCGCGGCTTCGGGGTCAACCGCCGCCGAAATTGTCGCCGCGCTGACCCGCTACAGCAAGTTCGACCTGCCCGGCAACGTCCTCGCCGACATCGAAGACTACGTCGCCCGCTTTGGCCGGGTCAAGTTGCTGGTGGACGAATCGGGGCGGCTGGTGCTGCGCTCGACGGACACGCTGCTCATTACCGAGATCCAGCGCAATTCGCACACGCGGCTCTTCCTGCGCGGGCGGATCGACGACCAGACGCTCGAAGTCGACCCGGCGGCGCGCGGGCATATCAAGCAGGCGCTGGTCGAGTTCGGCTATCCGGCGGAGGACCTGGCGGGCTATGTTGACGGCGAGGAACTCCGCTTCGAGTTGCGCCCCGTGACCAACGGCGGCGAACCGTTCGATCTGCGCCACTACCAGCGCGACTCGGTGGGCGCCTTCTGGGCAGGCGGCAGCAGCCAGGGCGGCAGCGGGGTGATCGTGCTGCCCTGCGGCGCGGGCAAGACGGTGGTCGGCATGGGCGCCATGGAAAAGGTCCAGGCGCGCACGCTCATCCTGGCCCCCAGCACGTCGGCGGTGCGCCAGTGGATCCGCGAGCTGCTCGATAAGACGACGTTGACGCCGGACCAGGTGGGCGAGTACACGGGCGAGCACAAAGAGATCCGCCCGGTGACAGTCACCACCTACCAGATCATGACCTACCGGCCCTTCACGGTGAACGAGAATACGGGCGAACTGGGCGAGTTCCCGCACTTCCAACTGTTCACCAACCACAACTGGGGCCTGATCATCTACGACGAGGTCCACCTGCTGCCCGCACCGGTGTTCCGCGTGACCGCCGAGATCCAGGCCCGCCGCCGCCTTGGCCTCACCGCCACGCTGGTGCGCGAGGACGGGCGCGAGGAAGATGTATTCTCGCTGATCGGGCCGAAGAAGTTCGACGTGCCCTGGAAAGACCTGGAACAGCAGGGCTGGATCGCCACCGCCGAGTGCGCGGAGATCCGCATCAAGCTGTTGCCCAGCGAGCGCCTGGACTACGTCATGGCCGAGGACTCGCGCATCAAGTACCGCATCGCCGCCGAGAATCCGCTCAAGCTGGACGTGCTGATGGCCCTGATCGAGCAGCACCGCGACGACAACGTGCTGGTCATCGGGCAGTATATCGAGCAGTTGAAGCAGATCGCGGCCCAGTTGCAGGCCCCGCTGATCACCGGTAAGACGCCGAATCACGAGCGCGAAACGCTCTACCGCGACTTCCGCGAGGGCCGCATCAAGCTGCTGGTGGTCTCCAAGGTGGCGAACTTCGCCATCGACCTGCCCGACGCCAACGTGGCGATCCAGGTGTCGGGGACGTTCGGCTCGCGCCAGGAAGAAGCGCAGCGGCTGGGCCGCATCCTGCGCCCCAAGGCCGACGGCGGCCCCGCGCACTTCTACACGCTGGTGACGCGCGACACCAAGGACCAGGACTTTTCGGCCAACCGCCAGCTCTTCTTGACCGAACAGGGCTACCGCTATACAATCATGGACGCGCACGATATTGTGCCCGACGTGGAGGCTAAGGTGGCCGCAGAACAGCGCCTGCTGGAGCAGGAGGGCGCCGATGCGCTGCGCGCGCGGGCACAAGAGCGGCGCAAGGCGATGCTGAACGGCAGCGAGGACGGGGACGATGAGGACGGCGCGCCGCGCAACGGGCGCAAGGCGACGGCCACCGCCCCGGCGCCCGCCGACGGCACGAAGAAGCGCCGGGGCCGCCCGCCGAAGGTCCGGCCCGAGACCGTCCAGGCGAGCGATGCACCCGCGCCCGCCACCAACGGCAACGGCGCGCACCCGGCGGGCAACGGCACCGGGTCCGAGCGGAGCCGGGGCAGCCTGCGCTTAGTCAAGTAGCGGCGGCCATCGGGCGCTGTAGGGGCCGGTTTCAAACCAGCCGGAACGCGCTGTAGGGGCCGGTTTGACACCGGCCCGCCGGCTCACAACGGCACGCATCGGCGGGACTTTAGCGGTGTAGGGGGCGGTTTGACACCGGCCCGCC
>CBJNAR010000113.1:0-8005 GCA_966434075.1 uncultured bacterium | reverse complement strand
AGGGCAAAGCGGCCCCCCTCCCACCGCATCCGCTGCGAGCGGGCCTGCTCCGCCGTCTGCGGCACCTGGGCGTAGAGCACGGCGCCCGGCACCGGCTCGACGCGGATGCCCGCGCGCAGCAACGTAGTCGTGAACTCGATGTCCTCGGCCAGCGAATAGGCGCTCCACCCGAATTGCTCGACCACCCGGCGGGCAAAGCACATGCCGTTGCCCTTGAGCAGCGTCGTCGCGCCCCAGGTCTGGCGGGCCAGCGGGCGCAGGCGGTTGAACAACAGCAGCGCGCAATAGAGCAGCGCCGTGCGCCAGTTGTGGAACGGATCGAGCACGTTGTACTGGCCTTGCAAGGCCAGGCTCCCGGCTTGCAACCGGCCATCCATCTGGCGCAAAAACGCGGGGTCGGCCAGCGTGTCGGCGTCGAACACGACGACGGCATCGGTCCAGCCGCCGTCCTCGGCCAGCAGCCGGGCCAGGGCCCACTCCAGCGCGTAGCCTTTGCCGCGCTGCGTGGCGTCGGTGCGCTCGTAGACGCCGGCCCCGGCGGCGCGCACAATGTCCGCCGTATCGTCGGTGCAATTGTCGGCGATCACGAGCACGCGCATCTGGTCGCGCGGGTAGTCGAAGGCGGTCAGGCTGCGCAGGCACTCGCCGATGACCAGCGCTTCGTTGTGCGCGGGCACCAGGATGGTGAAGCGGGTGCGCGGCTCGGCGGGCGGGATGCGCGGGACCTCGCGCAGCCGGGCCAGCAGCGCGCTGCCCGTCATAAACACGAGGTACGCAGCCAGCAGCAGCCAGATCACCAGCAGCGGCGCCTGTAGCAGGCCGGTGGCCCAGAGTACGATGGTGGTCAGAGTCATCCGGTCCTCCGTTGGGGCGGCGTGGCCGGGTTGCGGGCGCTGCCGGCGGGGGCGCCCTGGCCCCGCGCGGCCCGTACCTCCTCGACCACCTGCACCATCTCGCGCAGGTAGGTGTCCAGGTTCAGGTGGTCCTCGACCACGGCCCGCGCCCGCTCGCCCATGCGTGCCGCCAGGGCCGGGTCGGCCAGCAAGCGGTTCAGCGCGGCGGCCATCGCCGGCGTGTCGCCCGGCGACACATAGAGGCCGGTCACGCCCTCTTCCACAATATCAAGCTGCCCGCGCGTGCGGGTGATCACCACCGGGGTGCCGCAGGCCAGCGCCTCGTAGGCCACCAGCGAGCCGGCCTGGAAATCCACGTCGAACAGCGGCAGCGCCACGGCCCGCGCCCGGCGGTAGAGGGCGCGCAGTTGCAACGGCTTTAGCGACACGCGCTGCACGTTGGGCGGCAGCGGCACGTCCTCGGCGGTGTTCTTGCGCTTCGACCAGGGGCTGGCCGCCGCGATCACCACGCGGGTCTCCGGCGGCAGGTGCGGCACGGCGTTGATCAGCGTCTGGTAGTCGCGGAACTCCAGCCCCGCGCTGGTGATGACCGGCACGTCGGGCGGCAGGTCCAGCCCCACCTCGCGCAGCAATTCCGCGTCGCGGGCGGCCTCCTCCGCGGAGTGGGCGGGCCGCCAGAAGGCGCTGTCCGCCGGGTGCAGCACCAGGGCCACCTGGTCGGGCCGCAAGCCCAGCTTGTGGAAGGCGACCTGCTGCTGAGCACTGCTGTAGCAGATGGTGCGGTCGATATGCGTCTGCACACGCAGGACCCGGAAGAACGGCTGCTTTTTGCCGGGGCTGAGGTAGTGCGAGATCATCACATGGCCCCGCCGCGTGCCCGTAAACTTGAACAGCAGGCCCAGGATCAGCCCGGCGGCCTCCTGGTCGGTCAGGATCACATCATAGCTGCCGCGCTGCACCCAGGCCCGCAGCGCCATCGCCAGGGCGTGCCCGCCGGCGCGCTGGGCCAGGCGATAGCCGCGCCCCGGTGTAGCGGGCGGCGTGTGCAGGGCCGCGTTCAGGCGGTCGCGCAACTCGAAGTAGTCGCGGCGCGGGGCCTCGCCCGCGGCGATGGCCGCGGCCAGGCCGGGGCGCGGCGCCGACGATACGAGGACGGCGATCCGGCTCATCTGTCTATCTCCTCCCACGCCTAAACCGCCGTCGCCCGGACGACCAGGAAGTGGCCTTCGGTGGGCCGTCCCCAGATCCGGTCGCTGACGCTGCACAGCACATAGGCCACGGGCGAGACGGCACTATAAAGCCGGCCCCGGCACTCGCGCCGCAGCGCCCAGGCGAACAGGCGGTGCGACAGCGGCGAACAGCAGACGTAAATCGAGTCGTCCAGCAGGAAATCCGCCTGCTCCAGGTGCCGTTCCAGCGTCAGCCGCGTCTGCGAATCGCGCGACCCATAGGTGTCGCGGTAGAGCCGGCGCACCTCGGACGCGCTCTCGCGGTAGGAGAGGCTGGGCACCGACAACAGCAAGTGCCCGCCCAGCCGGGTCACACGCCGCAGCTCCTGCAAGAAAGCGTCGGGGTCCTTGCTGTGCTCGAACGCGGCCAGGCTGACCACCTGGTGGAACATGGCGCCGGCGAAGGGCAGGCGCACGGTGCGGCGCAAGCTGCGCGGCAGATCCACCCGGCTGACCACGCAGCCGGTCTTTTCCAACTGCTCCAACCCGGCGGGCACGCCGGAGGTCAGGGCCAGGATCTGCTGCTCGCGGGCGTGCGCCAGCCAGTCGCGTAGCACCGCTTCTTGCAGGTCGCGAATAAAACCGGGCTGGAGATGCGGCGCCACCAGGGGGCCGTGCAGATCGGTCACGGTGTGAACCGCGGGTGGTAACGAACTGGGATCAGCGGTGCGCACATGTTGCACAGCGATCATTGCTCCTCTCTTGCCTATCCTTCCTCAGCACCCGGCCCCATCGCCGGACGCCCCATCGGCGGTGTCGTGTCAGGCCGTCGCCTGGCGGCCCGCGCGGGCGCGGACCAGGCGCGCCCGGTGGTGCAGCCCGCGCGCGGCGTCTTCGACGAGCGGCAGCCAGCGCCGGCGATACATCGTGACGCGCAGGTTGGCGCGCAGGTGCCCGCCGAAGTGGCGCTTGTAGTCGTGGTCGCCACGCAGCAGGTCGACGCTCTGCCGGCCCGCCGCGATGGCGGCGGCGATGGTGTCGGCCAGCAGGCAGACGCCCAGGCTGTAGGGCGCGAAGCGCGGGTCCGGGTTCAAGCCTAGCTGGTAGTAATAGGTCACGTCGCCCTGGTGGAAGTTGTAGATCACGCCGCCGCAGGTGCCGTCGGCGGCGCGGACCAGGCGCAGATCGAGCTTGTCGCGCTCGGCCAGCAGGCCGGCCAGCTTGCGGTGCATTGCCCGCCGGCGCTCGTCCGGGAACCCGCCGCCCGACGGGTCGGCGGCCCAGCGCGCCTGGTGGTAGTCGAACAACAGGTTCATCGCCGCTTCGCGGGCCGCCGGGTCGCGCACGTCCACCGGGGCGATGGTCAGGCCGTCGTCGCGCAGCTTGCGCAGCTTGCGGCGGATCTGCTGGCGGCTGTTAGGGCTCAGCCCGGCCAGGTAATCATCGAACGTAGGGGCCATAGGCAGGCGCCGGCAGAGTTCGCCGCTCTCGACGCGCACCACCCAGCCGCGCATTGCCGCCGCCTGGTGGTAGTGCGCCTCGCTCAGCGGGCCGGGCATACAGTTGCGCAGGTCGATCATGCTCCAGCCGGGGCGGCGGCCCAGGTAGTCGAGCAGCGCCGTCCACACCGCGCCCTCGGCGCCGCGCGCCGTCGCCAGCCCCCAGTAGTCGGCCAGTGGATAGCCGCCCGGCCCGCAACCCAGCACTTCGAGCGCGCCCAGCACCCGCAGGTGGGGTGCCCGCGCCAGCGGCAGCACGCCTACCAGCGAGCCCCCCTCTTTAGAGGCAGCGTCACGCACAGTCAGCACCAGCGGGTGCTTACCCGGCACGGCGCCCGCCCAGGTCGCGGCGGTCCAGGCCCAGTCGGCGAAGACCGACGCGCTGTCCGCCCCGGCGACGAGGGTGTCCCACTCGCCGCGCAGGGCCAGCAGGTCACGATACGAAACGCACTCGGCGACGTGATACACGCGGCGGTTCCTCCTGCCGGGCAGCATCCGCGACCGCTTCGCCTTGCAGGCGGCGGGCGCGGACCTGGTACATTTGCCAGCCGGCGGCCAGGGCGCCGAGCATGGCCCCCGCATACGCCGACAGACGGAAACTCATCAGGGCTTGATCGACGGCGCTCAGCACGACCAGCGCGCCCAGCGTCGCCAGCACCAGGAAGGCCAGCAGCAAGAACTCGGCGCATTCCTGGGCACGCTTGCGGGCCACCTGCAGCCGCCGGGCATAGACCCGGTCGGCGCTGTTCAAGCGGCGACGCCGCCCGCGCATGGTGTTCTCTAACGGGTTGCCGCGCAGCAATTCTTGCTCGGCCCCGACCGCAGCGCGCATCCGGGCCAGCCCCAGGCGCACGGCGGCGCTGACCAGGATCAGGCTCGCCGCGATCATGGCCCAGAAGACGGCGAAGCCGATGAAGCCCATGCGCTCCCAGAGCCAGAGCATGTTGTTGTGGGGCATGTAGAGTTGCAGCGCCCAGCCGTCTTGCAGGTTGGCCATCGGCACCACCACGTCCATCGGCTTGCCGAAGCCGATGCCGATGACCGGGCTATGGGCGATGGTGGCGCGCAGGTTGGTGTTCTCCTGCTCGCGGTAGGCGTTCGAGGCGGCGTCGCGCTCGTTGGGCTGGAAGTACGACTTGACGGCCTGGGCCGGCTCGGCCAGTGAGCCGCTGCGGTTCCAGAACGCGGCAGTGTACAACCCGCCCAGCACGCCCAGCCCAACCAGGATCAGCACCAGGCGGCGCCGCAACGCGGGCGTCTGCAAGCTGAGCCAGACATAGGGCAACGCGACGATCACAATCTCGATCAGGCAGAGGAAGACGGCGCGGCGCTTGTTCAGCACCATCATCAGCGTGACGGCGGGGATCATCAGCACCAGCAGCGGGTACATGCGACGCGGCAGCCGCGTGCGCCAGAGGGTTGCCGCGATGAGCAGCCCGAAGGCCAGCGCCAGGAAGAGCGAGTCGTCATGCTCGATCACCGTCGGCACGCCGGACCGCACGCTGAGCGGGATCTGGAAGTAGCGCGAGATGCCGTCCACCGTGCGGAACGCCGTGCCCAGGACCGTGATCCAGAGCAGGCCGCGGATGTGCGCCGGTTCGTCCACCGTGTTGACGGCCAGGATGTACAGCCCCACGAAGTAGAACAGGGGCCGGATCTCCCAGAGCGTGATCTTGAAATCGCCGCCGGTGAGCAGGCCGTTCACCGTGCCCAGCACCACCATGGCGCCGAACAGCACCACCGGCCAGAAGACCGGCCCGGTGCGGATGCCGCGGTAGCGGTGGAACTGCCCGATCACCGCCCGCAAGAGCGACAGCGAGAGCAGCACCTCGAACATATTGAACGTCACCGCGCTGGGCAGGCCGAGCAGATTGAGATTGCGGAAGAAGCCCATCTCGGAAATGACCGTCTGCACATACGGCGACGGGAAGGTGTCGAGGATAATCGTGGATAGCACGGCCAGGTAGGTGCCGACGATGGGCCAGCGCAGCACGGCCATCACGCCGAGCAGCACCAACCCGAGCGAGAGCACCGTCTCGGGCCGGTCGTCCACGACCTTGAACAGCACGGCCAGCCCGGCGAACACGGCGACCGTGGCCAGCGCCGCGGTCCACTGGCGGAAAGCCAGGCCGAAGCGCGACCGGGGCGCGGTCAACTCGGGGAAGACCCGGTTGCGCCGGGGGGCCGGCGCCTGTTCAGTTGGGGCGAAGGTCACAGCCATCGTGATGTTTCCTAGCGATTCCGGTCGAGCACGACCAGGCTCATGCTCGTGGGCGGCACGGCGACCACCGGCGGGCCGCCGGTGGTCACGGTCAGCGGCGCGGAGACGATGCCGTCGAGGTGGGCCGGGCCGTAGCGGTACTCCGTGGCCGCCGGGGCCGGGGCGAAGCCGGCCAGGTCGAGTTGCGCGTCGGCGGTGCGGGCGCGGTCCTTGTTGATCAGCAGCACCGTCAGGCGCGTGCCGTCGGTGCTGAGCGCGCCGTAGGCGGTGAGCAGCGGATTGAGGCTGCTGGTCTGGACCGACTCGTTACCGAAGGCCGCGCCGTTGCCGTCGTAGTTGCGGAACAGCCGGAAGGCCCAGCCGCCGGGGCTGTTCACCGGCGGCGCCTGCCAGTAGGCCGCGTAATACACGTCTTCCCGGCCATAGATGCCCAGCGCATCGGCGGTGGCGATGGCGCCGCTGATGTCGGTCTCCCCACCGTAGTTCCACTCGCTGACGGCTAGGCGGGTGCCGGGATAATACTGCGCGATCAGCTTGCGCAGCCGGGGCAGTAGCCCCAGGTTCGACCAGTCGGTGCGCGCCACCCAGCTTGGCTCCACGAACAGCCCGTCCCACAGGGCGCGGGGCGCCTGCATGCGCCGGTCCTGGGTGGCCGGGTCGTTGCCGCCGCCGTACTCCCCGCCGTTCGGGTAATAATGGAGGCTCAGCACGTCGAGCGAGCGCCGGCCCGCCTGCTGGTCGCTGTCGTGGACGGTCTGGAGGAACCAGGCCAGCCAGGGCAGATTGCCGTGGACCGCGCGGTCGGCGGCGGTCTTGAAATTGTCCGCGCCCGCGTCGAGCGCCGAGTAGAGATAGCCGGTCACGCCCCAGCTTTCGGGGCCGGCCACCAGCGCGTCGGGGTCGGCGTCCTTGACCGCGCGAGCGTAGTCCAGGAAGGTTGCCGCCTGTTCGTCGTAGCCGGTGCGCACGGGGTGAATATCGACGTGCGTATCGTCCGACCAGAGTTCCGGCTCGTTGTCCATGGCGTAGATGAGCGGGGCCGTATCGGCCGGGCGCGCGCCGCGCAGATAGGCCACCCACTCGTCCTGGTAGACCTTACCGTCGGTCAGGTCGGGCGGGTAGCTGAACGGCGCGCCCTTGCGCGCCAGCGACGGCAGGCTGGTGCGCTTGCGGTTGGCCGCCGGGTCGTAGGGGGCCATCCAGGCGCCGCCGCTGATCGCCGTGAAGGCCGCGCTGCTGCCGGGCGCAACCGGCGGGCCGCCGTGCTCCGGCACATCGACCGAGGCGCTGGTGCCGTCGCGGGCCACCCAGCCAATCGTCGGGATCGTCAACAGGCTGTGCGCGCCCAGTTGGGCGTTGCGCGCCAGGAACTGCAACGAGGCGCTGCCAGGCACCTTGTCGCCCTGGCTGACGTTCTGGTAGCCGCCGTCGATGCCGGTATTCGAGGCGTTGATCTCCCAGTTGTGGCGGGTACGGGCGTTGCCGCCCCAGCGCACGAGCGTGGCGCCCAGCCAGGTCAGTTGATCGAGATGGTCCGACCCCGCGTCGGCCACGCCGTAGATGAGCGGGCTGATGGGGTGGTGGACGCTCGTATCAAGGCTCACGGCCACGGCATAGCGCGTCGGGTCGTCCACGGTCGCGGTCGCTTCGGGCGCGGGCGTGGCCGTGGGCGGGCGCTCGGCGACCGCGACCGCCGGCGTGGGGGTGCGGGCCGCTTGCGAGATCGCCACGGGGGGATCGTCGCTACAGCCCAGGGTCGCGACCGGCACGAGGATCAGCGCGCAAAGCGCCAGGGCCCGGTGCCGCAACGCGCAGTCGATCACGGTTCGGCTCCGCTCGTGCTCCAGGCCCGCGCCGGCAACACGCTGTCCAGAGTGGCCGGCATGGCCGGGCGCTCGGTCCGCCGGTGAACCCGCTCCCCGCCCAGGAAGAGGATGGTCCGGGCCAGCTTCTCGCTGTCATGCCGCAGGGAGTCCGGCGCCGTTACCGGGCGCGCGATGATATTGAGGCCCAGCGAGAGGCATTCTTCCAGGTCGAGCCGGACGGGGAAGGCCCCGGCGGCTGCCGCCGGCGCCAGCGCGCCGGGATCGAGCGGGCTGCTGCTGACAATCGCATAGTCGAGGCTGCCGGGGCCGCCCAGGTATTCGAGCGCGCGGCGGATAAAGCGCGACGCGGGCCAGTCGTCCGTGATCTGCGGCTGGGTCATCAGGTTGCAGATGAAGATCTTGACAGCGGACGACTCGGCGATGGCCTCGCGCAGGC
>CBJNAR010000112.1:0-8034 GCA_966434075.1 uncultured bacterium | reverse complement strand
CCTGGAACTTGAGCAGATCGGCGCGGCGGGCCAGTTCGCGCTCGTCGCGCTGCAGCCCGGCCAGGTCCTTGCGCACCTGGCGCAGGCGGATGACCAGGTCGGCCAGTTGGGCGCGCTCGGACTCGACCCCGGCGTGCTGATCCAGCAGGTCGAGGTGGGTGCTGACGCGCAGCAGCGACTGGTGCTCGGTCTGACCGTGGATGTCGATCAGCAGTTGGCCGATCTCCTGCAAGGTCGGCAGATTGACCAGGCTGCCGTTGACGCGGGCCACCGTGCGCCCGCCCGCGTGGATCTCGCGGCTCAACACCAGGGTGCCGTCGTCCTCGCCGTCTTCGTCCAGCAGCCCGGCGGCCACCAGCCGCCGCTGCACCGCGGCGCGGGCCTCGGCGTCCAGGCGCTCGGTGTTGAAGAAGCCTTCGACCCGCGCCGTGGGGAAGCCGTGGCGCACGAACTCGGCGCCGACCTTCGCGCCCAGCATGGCCGACATCGCGTCGATGATGATCGACTTGCCGGCGCCGGTCTCCCCGGTGAGGGCGTTGAAGCCCGGCCCAAACTTGAGCTGGAGCCGGTCGATAATGGCGAAATTGCTGATGGAAAGCTCTGCCAGCACGCTGTTACCTCATCTTGCACAAACTTGAAAGGGTCTGAAGACGCACTCTCCACGGAGGTACGTAGCGGCATCCGGAGGGTGCCAAAGTAGGGCCAGGAGCGCTCAGGGCGCAAAGATACCTGTACTATTGTACCATTCCGGATCATATTTTGCAACGTCTGTTCTACTTTCGCGGGCCTGCGGGTCCGCCCCGGTGTCTGTGTTATAATGCATCATTATGCCCGTGCCGGGGACCCGGCGCGCGCTCCGGTTGGCGCCCCCAGGCGGGCGGCGCCGCAACTCTTAGCTGAAGGAAGGCCGTGCTATGCCCGTTCCATTGCAACTCGATGAAGATCTCTACGTGATCGACCTGATGTTCCAGGGCGCGCCCGGCGTGATCGGCGCTTACCTGCTGAAGGGACCGGACGGCGACCTGGCCCTGATCGAGGTCGGCCCCGGCTCGACGCTCTCCGCCCTGCTCGAAGGCGTCCGTGGCGCGGGGATCGACCCGGCGGACATCACGAAGCTGCTGGTGACGCACATCCACCTGGACCATGCGGGCGCCGCCGGGGAGTTGCTCCAGCAGATGCCGCAGGCCAAGCTCTACGTCCACGAGAACGGCGCGGCCCACATGATCGACCCCAGCAAGCTGCTCGCCAGCGCCCTGCGCATCTACGGCGACCAGATGGACCGGCTCTGGGGCGCCTTCCTGCCGGTGCCCGAAGAGCGCGTGGTCGTGCTCAAGCACGGCGACCTGGTGGTGGCCGGGGGCCGCGAACTGGAGGTGCTGTATACGCCGGGCCACGCCTCGCACCACGTGGCCTACTACGACCGCGGCCGGGGCGGCCACCTGTTCACCGGCGACGTGGCCGGGGTGCGCTTGCAGGGCCACAACTATGTGCGCCCGCCGACCCCACCGCCCGACCTCGACCTGGGCCTCTGGAACGGCTCCCTCGATCGCATCATGGCGCTGCAACCGATCCCGTCCGTGCTCTACCTGACCCACTTCGGCCCGTTCGCCGACGCGCCCCGCCATCTGCACGAACTGCGCACCCGGCTGCAGATCTGGGGCGACATCGTCCACACCGCCATGCGCGGCGGGCAGACCCGCCGCGAGGTGATCCACACGCTGGAACTGGCGGGCACCCCGGCCCTACGCCTGCAAGCCGAGGAGGAGGCCGTCCAGCGCTACGAACTGGCGGGCAACTACGAGATGAGCACCGACGGCTACATCCGCTACTGGCGCAAGGCCGACCCCGACCTGGCTGCCTGGGGCAAGTAGCGCGGCTTCTCACTACCAGCGATCCCGCGGCGACGGGCGCGATCAATCGCGCCGCTACGGACGAGGGCAGGCGCGATGACGCGCGGCGCCGCGCACGGTGACGGGCGCGATGAATCACGGTGCGACGCAGGTGAACTTCGTGGCGGCGCGATTGATCGCGCCCGTCAGGGCGTGGCAAGGCTACCCGGAGGCGGGCGAGCGCTTCCTGAGACCACGGCGGACACGATTGTGTCCAGATCAAATCTGCGGGCGGTCCAGGTGGCGGGCGTCCCGCCTTACCGGGCCTGCCAGGTGATATCGAACGCGAAATGCGCGGGACCACGCGGAGTGCAGGTGATTTGCAAGCCGGGCACGCGGGCCAGTTCGCCGATACCCTCCAGCACGCCCTGAATGATCTCCGGGTACATGATCTCGTCCTCGAACTCGCAGCGCCAGTGGCGGGGACCGATCTCGGTCGCCACACGGGTGCCGTAATTGGTTGTCGCGGCGAAGCTACGCGGGATCAGGCGGACGATGCGCTCCATGCCCATGATCGGGATCGCCGCGAGCATCACCCGGCCCAGGATCGACTCGCGATAGTGGCCCACGGAGGCCCGCCCGAAGAGCCGGCGGGCTTCCGGCATGAGGTGGTCGGCGAAACACGCGCGGCACAACAGGTCGTCCAGCCGGTTGGCGACCAGGCAGGGGTGCCCGGTCTGGCCCAGGTAGGCGCCGAACTCCTGCTCGATCTGCGCGCGCAGGGCCGGCGTGAGCCGGTCGCCGGCGGTTTCGAGCGCCACATCCAACTGGGTGAGGTACCGCTTCTCGGCGTCGGGCACCGGCGGTCGCGTGATGCGAATGGTGGGATTGGGGGCAGGGGGGCGGGCGTTGGCCATTGGCGGTTCCCTCCGCGATCGCACGCGCCCGATCTACGGTTGGCGAATCGGTTGCAGATCAGCGCGTGGCTTACGATTCATGATAGCACAGCCCGCGACCCGGCGCAACCGCCGGGCAAAGCGCACGGCGCGCTCATGCCGGTTCCTGCGGTCCACGGATGAAATTGTAGGGGCCGGTTGGCAACCGGCCCCTACGGAATGCGATTCACGATGCGCCGCGCCTACAACGTGCGCTCGTAGGACTGGCCCTGGCGGCTGATGCGGAAGCCGGCGCCTTCGTAGAGCGGCAAGGCGCGCTCGTTCTCGCCCCAGGCATCGAGCTCGATGGTCGCCTGGCCGTTGGCGCGCAGCCAGCGCATCCCCTCCAGCAGCAGGGCGCGGCCCAGGCCGTGGCGCCGGTGTTCCGGCACCACCGCCAGGCTGTCGATATAGCCCGTGGGCCGGCCCCGCCGGGCGCTGTGATCCGGGTTGATCTCGGCCCAGCAGATGCCCGCCGGCTCACCCGCCGGGTCGAAGGCCAGGAAGATGCCGTCGGGGCGGGTGTGGTCGGTGCCCAGCCAGTGGGCCACTTCGGTGTCGGTCGCGTCACGGTGCTCGAAGTGGCCGATGAAACCGCGGTTCAGCGCCTCGGCCACGATGGGGACACTCTGCACCTCGCTGTGGGGGCGCACCGTGTAGCCCGCGGGATAGACCGGTTCAGCCAGGGGCACATCGGCGGCGCAGCGCATCTGGATCCAGGTGGCGGTCGGACGGAAGCCGTGCGCGTGCAGGAAGGCCCCGGCGGCGCGCATGCGGTTGTCGTGCCCCGCGCTCAGGTAGACGGCGCCCTTCTCGCGGGCGCGGGCCAGACCGCGCGCCAGCAGGGCGCGGCCCAGGCCCCGCCGCCGCCAGTCGGGGTGCACCATGATACGCACGTCGGCGCGGTCGGTGGTCGAGGCCTTCCAGGTGGTCACCGCAGCGATCAGCCGCTCGGGACGGCCCGGCTCCGCGACCACCACGCGGTCGCGCGCCGGGTCGCCCTCCGGCCAGGTCAGGCTCGCGCGCAGCTCGCTTTCCGAGCGGCCTTCGTCCACCTGGTCGATGGCTTCGATTTCGTTGATCAGCCGCAGCAGGGGCAGTACGTCACGGTCCATGTCGAAGGGGCGGAAGACGAATTCGTCTTCGACGTGGTGCGGCGCCGCGGGTTCTTTTACTTGAGTCATGGAGTTTGCTCCCCGTCGAAGTCGTAGCGGTAGCCGATGTTGCGATGGACGACGCTGAAGCCGACGCCCTCATAGAGCGGCAGGGCCATCTCATTATCGCCCACGGCGTTCAATTCGATCACTTCCTGGCCGTTGGCGCGCAGCCAGCGCATACCTTCTAACAGCAGGGCGCGGCCCAGGCCGTGGCGCCGGTGTTCGGGCACGACGCCCAGGCTGTCGATATAGCCGGTGGGCCGGCCACGGGCCGCACTGCGGTCGGGATTGATGAGGGCCGCGCAGATGCCCGCGGGGTCGCCCGCCGGGCCGAAGGCCAGGAAGAAGCCCTCCGGGCGAATGTGCGGCAGGGCCAGCCAGTGGGCCAGTTCCTCCGCGGTCTCGTCATGGTGCTCGAAGTGGCCGATGAAGCCGCGGTTGTACGCGGTCATCAGCGTGGGCAGGTCGTTCACGTCGGCGTAGGTGCGGACGGTGTAGCCGGGCGGGTAGACGGGCTCGGCCAGCGGCACCTCCGGCAAGATCTGCATCTCGACAAAGGTGTTGCGCGGGCGGAACCCCTGCCCGGTCAGGAACGCCTGCGCGCCGGTGAGATGCGCGGCGGTGCCGGTGGTGGCATAGCTCGCACCCAGCGCGCGGGCGCGATCCAGGGCGCGCGCCAGCAGGGCGCGGCCCAGGCCCCGCCGCCGCCACAGCGGATGCACCTGCGTATTGATCCAGGCAAACGGCGCTTCCGGCGACCGGGCGACCATCGCGTGGCCGATCAGGTGGTCGGGATTGCCGGGCTCGGCCACCACCCAGCGGTCGTGGGCCGGGTCGTGGCCGGGCTGCTGGAGGCGCGACCGCACTATGGCTTCGCTGGTGAAGTTCCCCGTCTGGTCGGCAGCCTCCACCTCCTCAAACAGTCGCACCAGCCGGGGCACGTCGGCCTCTACATCGACCGGGCGGATGACAAAGCTATCTGGGGTAGAAGTAGCGGGATTTTCGATTAGCTGCGACATTGCTGCTTCCTTTACTGCTATACGGCGTCACTCTTATACCGTGTCACTCTGAGCGCAGCGAAGAGTCTCGTGCTTGCTGCGGTGAGACCCTTCGCTGCGCTCAGACTGACACGGTTCTATACATGGACGGCGCCCCGCCTCACAGGTCCAGGCGGAACTCCTGGCCCTGCTTCTTGATGCTAAAGCCCACATCGTGATAGAGCGGCAGCGCCAGTTCGTTGTTGCCGATGGCGTCGAGTTCGATGGGCCCCTGGCCGTTCGCGCGCAGCCAGCGCATACCCGCCAGCAGCAAGGCGCGGCCCAGGCCCCGGCGGCGGTGCTCCGGCGATACGCCCAGGCTGTTGATGTGGCCCAGCGCCTCGCCGCGCTGGGCGTTCAGGGTCTCGTTGATGCCGGCCCAGCAGATCCCGGCCACGTCGCCGTCGGGGGCGAAGGCCAGGAAGATGCCTTCGGGCCGCGTATAGGGATGCGCCAGGCGGTGCGCGATCTCGTCGACCGGGCGCTCGCGGTTCTCCCAGTGGCCGATGAAGCCGCGGTTCAACGCCTCGGCCACCACGGCGGGATCGGGCACCTCGACGGCGGTGCGCACCTGGTAGCCGGCGGGATAGACCGGCGCGGCGATCTCCAGGCCGGCCTCGGCGCGCATCAGCACCCAGCGCACCACCGGGCGGAAGCCGCGTCGCTGCACAAACGCCTGCGCATCGGCGTGGCGGTCGTGGATGCCGGCGGTGAGATAGCCCACGCCCATCGCGCGGCCCCGCGTCACCGCCCGCGCCAGTAGCGCGCCGCCCACGCCCCGCCGCCGCCATGCCGGATGCACCCGCGCCCCGACAAAGGCGCGCCGGGTGTTCTCCACATGCACGACCCAGCCCTCGCCGATGAGACGATCCGGATTGCCGGGTTCCTCGACCAGCCAGGCGTCCTGGGCCGGGTCGAAGCCGGGCCAGGTATAGTCAGCCAGCGTGGATTCGGCGTCGGTCGTTTCGTCGTTCTGATCCACGGCGTCGATCTCGTTGATAAGCTGCACGATGCGCGGCACGTCGGCGGGGATCTGCGGGCGGCGGAAGACAAAGGTGAGGTCGAGATCGGCGGACGGCGCCGCGTTTTCCAGCATATCGGTCATTCTCAGGCTCCTCTGGCGCAACAAATGCAAAAGGGTAGGGGCGTAAGCTACGCCCCTACCAGGAAGTACGTATCGGTTAGCCCCGCAGCAGGAGGTGGGTGTACGCCATGTCCCGCTCGCGGCGCAGGGTGTGCGCCATCTGGCCGCGTTCGACCAGGTCGGCGAGCTTGTGCTCCTGGTCGCTGTCACGGCGCGGGCGCAGGCTGATCTGGATATTGACGATCGACAACTGGATCGTGACCATCCGGGGGCGTTTGATTGCGCGTTCCATCAGAAGTTCCTCCCCAGGGCGCCAGGCCGGGCGCCCGTGCACACTCGAACTCGCGTCCACGCGAGCGATCTGGTCCATCCACGACCCGGCGTGCGTGGCCGGGTGGTTGTGCGCGATGTTCATACCTGATTCTCCCTGATGATGCCTGACGCCCGTGAGGGCAAAATAAAAGAGCCATGGGCGGCGATTTCGCTTGGCCCACGGCTCTCTCTGCATTCACAGAGTGTTGGTCAGGTGGAGGAAGTCCTCAACACCTCCGAGCGATGGGCGCACTACGGCCATACCCCGCCATTCCAGGCGCTGTCAGCAGGCCGGTCCCGATAACCACAGCCACCTGCTCCCACGCCTTGCCGGCCTGGGTGCTGTGGCGCTGCGCGATCCGCTGCCCCGTGCACTGCGCGTGCACTGTGGCGTCAAAGGATGGCGTGAGCCGGAGCATGCCGGCGCGGGCGCTGCGGGCAGCACCGCTGGCGGGCACAAAGAGCCGCGGCATACCGGTTTGCGTCGTTGGGGTGCTGTTTGTCAGCATCGTGCTCGCCATCCTTTCATCAGAAGTGTTGTCACACTAGGACGTGACCAGTGTATCATACCCCCCGCCCGATGCACATCCGTCTTAAGACCGATATTGGCCGGGCAGTTGTCCTATCAGGCGTTTTTCACGCGTGCCGCGCGCCGGGCGGGTGCCATCCACGCCACACACCGCTTGTAGTATAATAGCCGCGAATCCGACCTACTCTCTTGACCACGCGCAAGGAGGCCCCGTGACCGGACCCGCGCTGCCCGGTCGCCCGCGCCGGGCGACGGAACTGATCATCCACTGCCATGGCGAACGCCCCTATTTTGCCGAGGTGCCCTATTTCGTCTGGGGCGCCGTCGATTACGCGTCGAGCGGCGACGCCCAGACGCCCACCGACCGCGACTGGCGGGAACTCGGCCTCGTCAACCGCGAGACCGGCGAGATCCTGGAGATGGCGCCGGTGCCCGGCGCGGGGCGCCGCGTGGTCATCGCCGTGCGCGCCATGAACCCCGATGTGGCCCTGCGCGCGGCCTACTTTCTCGCGTGGCGCACCGACGGGCAAGCCGGCAGCGGGCCGGACGCGGCGCTGGAGACGTTCGGCGAAATGGCGCAGCGCCTGGGCGATTGGGACTACAGGGAGGCCACGGCGCGGAGCGTGCGCGTGCGCAAGGACTTTGGCCGCGCCGAGTTGTTGCCCTTCGACGACAACGCCTTCTGGCCGAGCTGGAAGTGGGTGGCGGTGCCGGCCTGCGCCCGCACGCGGGTGGGCCGCTGGATCATGGACTCGGTGCTGCGGAAGGACACGCGCGCGGTCTACCTCTGCATCGAGTGGTTGCGCCGGGGCAGCGCGACCCCCGTGCAGCGCGAAGCGCTCTGCTACGCGCTGCAACGCTTCACGGGCCGCGAACTGCCCAGCCCCGCCGATTGGGTGGCCTGGTACGCCCGCGAAGGGGCCACCGCCTATCCCCGCCCCGATTTCGCCACCTGGTGGGCCGAGGTGCCGCACTAGCAGCCGGCGGCGGGCCGGGGCGCTGTAGGGGCCGGTTTCAAACCGGCGCGTCGCCTAATCGCGGTGTAGGGGCCGGTTTGAAACCGGCCTGGCTACCCTGTGGAATCACTGCCCTGGTGGGAGGTACCGGATGGCAGAGCAACTGGTGGTAGAGGTCGGCAATGAGAACTTCGG
>CBJNAR010000111.1:0-8045 GCA_966434075.1 uncultured bacterium | reverse complement strand
CTCCGCCGAGCGGTCGCCGCGACCGTTGCGGGCACGGCGTGGGGGATCGGGCGATAGGTGCGGCGTTGGATATAGTCGAGGATCTCCAGGGCCAGGGGCACCTGGGCCAGCAACTCGTCGGCGGTCCAGCGAGGGGCGCCGCTCGGCCAGGGTGTGCGGGCAGCGCTCTGCTGCAGCAAGCCATACCCCTCGGCGTGGCTGACGATGGCGGCGCATAAGGGGGGTTGTGCCTGTAGTTCGGCCAGGAGCCGCGCTTGCCGCCAGGCGGGCAGCGCGTAGGCAAACTCCACGTGCTGGGCATCGACGCTCACCTGCCGCTCAAAGAGGGCGGCCAGGGCGGCGGTGAGCATCTGGTCGGTCTGCCCGGTCAGCGGATGGGTGAGGGCGGACGCATGCCAGCGATAGGCGCCGGGCGGCAGCAGATCGAGCCGCAGGTGGCCGCCATGCACCCGCTCCCCGGCGGGATGCACCCGGCCATAGGCCCCGAGTTGGAAGTTACTGCGGCTGGCTTTGATGGCCGCCGCACTGCCCGCGATGGTGAGCAGGATCGGGTAGAGGGTATCCTGGGTCGTCTTAGCGGGCTGGTGCAGGCCCGGCGCGCAGACGTACCAGGCCAACCCCGTCTGGAAGAGCCGGGTCTTCTCCTCCGGGTCGGCAGCGGTCGCCAGGTCGAGCGGGACGAGGGTTTCCTTCGGATCGGAGTGGGTAGCGCGATCGGGATCGGTCGTGAGAATCCAATCTGGGGTAGCGATGGTCATCGTCGGAGCCTCCTGGGCGAGTTTGACGGTTCACGTCGCGCTCCTCCCGCGCCGGGTACACCCGGCGCGGGACACACAATGGAGGCATAATCAGGAAGGTTATGATGAAAGCACTAACACGTCGAAGGCGCTTAACTTAATAGGTAGCCGGATGGCTGCTGCTAATGCCGGAGACAGTGCGCGGCACGGACGCGATAATCCTGGGGTGAGAGGATGCCGAGCGAGTCCGGCAAGCAAGACCGGACGAGCGCTTGTGCGTTACTCCTCGACCTTTTAGTCCTCTCCATGATCGTGGACTGGTCCGCCAGTGGAGCAGCTATCTGAAGCAAAGCGGCTGCCGGTGCGGCTCGTGCTTCCGGGCGAGTAAGACTGGCGGTGCCGCAGGACTGCGCTACCCATGGGTAGAAGAAGGCTGGGCGCGCTATGGCGCTCACGCAGGTAGCCTGCACCAATTGCCGCCCCACGCGCGACGGAGTTGGGCAATGATGGCGTGAGTCGCGCTTGATTTAAGCGGTTAGGGTACAAGCGCAGCGAAACGACCTTACACTACCCCGGACAATCTGATGCGATGGAGGATACCGAACTGTGCGAGCGCGAACGGCAACGGGTGCGGTTCCGTCGCCGCTGGAGTATCCGGGCTCCTACAGCAACACACTGTCCGGCTCCTGAAATTGAATGGTCTCGTGAACGATGTAAAGGGCCACGACGAGGAGGTCGAGATCAGTTCGTGGGTGTTCCACTTCACGGTGCCCTAGCCAGCTAGTCGCCACACTAACATTTAGCGCCCGGCATCCCAATGTGCGCCTTCGGCATGTCCAACTTTCGCCGGGGGCGCGTTTTTATTAGTAACAAGGGGTGCAGATAGTCACCGCGCAATGGAAGGCGGCCCGTGGAGAACATCTCACCAGTCTCGGAGCAGCCGCGGCATACAGAGGTGCCGTGCATACCCGGCTGCTCGAACCCCGACGATGAGCCGGCGCTCATCGAAGCCGCCCGGCACGATCCCGCGGCTTTTGGCCCGCTCTACCACCGTTATATGGACCGTATCTATCACTATCTGTATATGCGGGCCGGTAACGCCGAGGATGCCGCCGACCTTACTCAGCAGGTCTTTCTCCAGGCATGGCGTGCGCTGCCCCGGTACGAGGTGCGCGGCGCGCCCTTCGCCGCTTGGTTGCTGCGTATCGCCCGCAACGTTGCGATTGATGCCGGTCGGCGCCAGCCTATAACAACCGATTGGGATTACGCAGCCACGGCATTCGAGCACGCCGCCGACCGTGAGCAAGACCCGGAAGCCCTGCTGCTACGGCGCGAGGCGTTCGCCCGGTTAGGCACCGTGCTGCGCCGGCTCGACCCCGATAAACGCGAACTCCTGGTGCTGCGCTTCGTCGTGGGGCTGACCGTGCGGGAGATCGCTCCGGTGGTCGGCAAGAGCGAGGCAGCGGTGCATAAGCAGTTCGCTCGTATCTTGCAGGATCTCAAGCGGCGGTACAAGGAACACGGTTATGAAGAATAAGCAGCGGTTGCTGGACCAATACGCCGATCTGTTCGCGGACCCGGGAGTGGAGATCGCGCCTGGCGACGATGACACCGCCTTGCTGCGGGTAGTCACCGATCTGGATGCCGTTGCGCGGGGCGTGACCGCGAGTCCCGCGCCTGCCAGGCACCTTCCTGCTTTGCGCTCGCGCATCCCTGCTGGGCCGGCTCAACAATATGCGGCGAACGCTGCGCTGGAGCGTAGCGCTGCATCCAGCCGCCGGGCGCGCCCGGCTGCCGCGGTTGCCGGGAGTGCGAACCAGGCAGCGTTACCCACGGGGCGGCGAGGGCTGATCGGCGGCGCTAAGCGGAGCGTTGGCCGGACAGGTTCCCTGGCGGTGGGCATACTGGGGATCCTGTTGTTGCTAGGTTTATTTCTCGGCCTGTCAACCCTGTTGGCGTCCCGGCAGGCGATCAGGAATAGCCCATCTCGTTCCGTTATGCCGGCGCCGGCGACGGCTACACCCACGGTATCGCAGCCACCCTACAATCCGCAAGCGAGCACGCAATTTGTCCAAAGTCTTAAGCCGGAGGCACCCTGGGTCACGAGCCTGGTGGCCGGGGCCAGCATCGCCTGGTCCGCCGACGGTACATCGCTGGCTGCCGTTTCCCCAGGCTCAATCACCGTGCGCAACTTTGCCACCGATACGACTAGCCATGTAACCCTCGACTTTGCGTCGCCGGATGTGCCCATGATCGCAGGTGTGTCCTGGTCGCATGACGGTCGCTTTCTCGCCATCGGCTATGGCCTCGGCACCACGCCAGGTGCCGGGGGGGGTCATGTTGAACTCTGGGATCCCAACAACCTGAGCCTGATTAAGGTGCTGACCCCGGCCGGGGGCGTTGTGAGCATGGTATGGACCTGGCCGCCGTATGCTCCTGTGCTGGCTTATAGCGACGGTGGGCGCGTGAAATACTGGGACGAACATAACACGCCCCGCCCGGACATAGCCTGCGCCTGTGCGGAATCCACTCCTACTCCAGATCCATCGGACCAGGCAGGACCGGGCGCAGACCCCAACGCGATCAGCAACGTCGCCTGGTCGCCGGATACTGCTCGCCTGACCCTGGCAACCAGCCAGGACAACATTATCCGGCTGTGGGATACACAGAGCGGCACGGCGCTTGCCACTTTGCGGAACCCGAGCCGGGTGTTGAGCCTGGTGTGGTCGCCGGACGGCACGCAGTTGGCCGTCGCGTTTGTGGGGCGCGACAAGGATAATGATATGCTGATGCTCTGGGACGTGGGCAAGGCCACTGCGGGAGGCGGATCCCAAGCCCCGTCACCCAGCCAGCCGGATGCGACGATGCTCGGCGGCAAGATCGGCAAGCTGGCCTGGGCGCGCAACAACATCCTGGCGGTAGCGATCGGGCACGATAACAGCAACCGGGAACGGGTTGTCCTGTACGATCCCGCCTCGCGGCAGGTGCTACGGGAACTGAAGGGGTTGGCGACGGATCTGGCCTGGTCGCCCGATAACCAGACGCTGGCCGTGGCTAACGCGACCGGCGGCATGGTGACGCTGTACGGCACGGGCAGGCTCACTACACCACCTGCTGCGCCCACGGTACCGCCGACAGGTATCGCCGATCCAGGAGGTACGCCGGCGGCGACGCCGGCCCTGCCCCCTGTTGCGCCGACGGAAGCTCCAGCGATACCAACGTGGACCCCCGCTCCTGCTATGGCGCCTTTGCTGCCATCTACCACTCTGGCGACTCCCACCGGCCAGGTTGTCGAGTGGGAAGGTCTCAACATCAGCGTTCCACCCCACCACTACTGGCAGGCACTCACGCCCCAGCCGGCGGGCCGCAACGGCTTTGCGGTTTTAGGGGCTGGTCGTATCGGCTTTGAGCGGAGTCAGGGACCGGCTAACGCAAGCGACTGGCCGGAGGGGATCGGCTTCGAGATCGTCGGCTTCCGCGGCTCGGCCGATGCCTGGCTGGATCTGGCCCGAAAAGCGGCGGCGCAGAACCCGGTTGATCCAGGCACGATTGCGGAAAGAACGGTCGCCGGACGGCGGGCTACTGTCTACAGCCCCGCCGTCACGGGAGGCAGCCGCAGCGAGAATTATATAGTTAAGCTGGACAGCGATACGCTGCTGTTGATCACCGTCAGCGACGCGGATAATCCGGACTATCAGCAGGTGTTGAGCAAGCTGGACTAGAGTCCGGTCGCGCACTATTACGCCTATCCGGATTGGTACAACAAGTGCTGTTCGCCGGCTGACCGGCAGCGAAAGGAATCGAACCTGAGACCACGCGCTTGTTTCGGATCGTCCTGATTATCATCGGTGGCTCCTGCATGATCTCCGCCTGTGATCTTCTGCCTGGGGGTCTTTTATGGATAAGCCGCAGCGCGCAGCAGCGCAAGTGATCCCGCAATTTACAGGCGCTTGCCGACAGCAGGTTGTTGCCACCAGCCTGCTGCTGTTACTGTTGATGCTAATCATCACTGCCTACGCGATGCGCCGCGCGGCTCCTTCGAAGGCGCTTGGCGAGGGATCTAGCGCACCTCTGGCGCCCGTGACGGTGGTCAGCACCGGTAGGGATAGCCGCGAAAAGCGGGCTGGTCCGGTCGCCAACCCCACCGTGCTCGCGGCTGTGGAGAGTCCAACGGTCCTACCCGAAGAGCGCCTTACCCTTGCCCTAGCCGAGCTGCCCACACAGGTAGCGGTCACTTGGCGAATGTGGCAGCCGCAAGGAGTCCGCCCGCTGGTTGCCGCCGGTACCCACTGCATCCTCTGGGTGCGCTTCCCCGCCCTCGTTACCAGTGCCGCTACAGAGGAATGGAGTCTGCACCCGCATCCAGCGGGAGACTTTACGGTGCTGTATACCCGCCTACGCGCCGAAGGGGGCGACCTCGCGCAGGGGGCACAGCCGGTGATGCACCTGCAAGGCAGGATCTATGATCAGAACTACGGTTTGGAGATGGACCAGCGGCCCACGATGCTCGATGCAGTAGCGGACGACCATTTCCTGCTACGCACTTATGCGTTGCCGGACGGCGCGCAGAACGGCGGCCCTGAGCGGATCATCTGGCTGGATCCGCTGCACGGCACGGTCACGGAGATCGCCAGCGGCAGTAACGGTGGTGGGCACTTCTTCACCGTCGCGCACAATTACCGTTGGCTGTTCTGGAACCGCTACGCGATAGACCCGAGCCGAGCCGGTATGACAGACGTGGCGGCCAGCCTGGTGGACCTGCAAACCGGCCAGGAACGGGACGTCCACCTGGGCGGCGAGAACTGGACCGCGGATGTGACCTGGCAGGCGGACGGCAAGCTGCACTTCCAGCGCGGGCGGGATAACATCTGGTATGTGCTTGACCCGGAAACGGATACCGTGGTGCCGGCAGGCGGCCAATGAGCGAGGTCCTGATTTTAATCGACTTTATACAAATGGTGGAAGCATGAAGCGCAGCCAACCTGCCTGTACGCCAAAGCTTATGCTCTCGGTACAGGCACGTGGGCTGCTGGTGCTGGGCAGCCCGGTAATCGTCTGGATGCTGATTTCCGCGCGCCCATTAACCATCGGCATGGGCACTCTGGTGCTTGGCGTGAGACGGCGGCCCCACCAGATTATCTTCATGTCGTCGCCCGTGCTCGCTCGGTGACTATTCGGATATGTGCCGGCTGCCAGGCGCGTGAGCGGTGGAGGACAATGATCTATGTAGGCGCGGTTGAGTTGGGGTTTGGGCACTGTGCGCCGGGGCAGGCTGGTGCGCGAGAACAATAACCTGTCTGTCTGAGCAGTCTGTCATCCGGCAAGATGCAAACCTAGCGGCGATCTCGGCGCGATACCGGCTATATTCGGCACCGACTTCCCCGGGCCGTCAACCGGCACAAAGGCATAGACAGGCGTGAGTCAGGAGTTTACGTCCATTACGGTCCCAACGACTGCATCGCCTGTAGCATATGGGTGAGCCATGCGACATGAGAGGTAGGATAGCTGTGTGGAGCATAGGTTGAGGAAGATCGCTAGCGTATTGCTCGTCTGCCTGGCGGCATGCTTGGTCGGTGCGTGCGCCGATCCATTTGCGGCATCCCAGCAAGCGCCCGGTGCTCCCACAGCATCGCCGGTGGCCGGCACAACGCGCGGAAGCACACCGGCGGATCGAGCAGTCCCAGGAGCTTCGGAAACCGCCATCTCGGCCGTGACCAACGCGCCATCTGTCCGGTTCGATAGCCGGAGCGTGGTGTTTGCTCTGTTGGCAGACGGGCGGCTACTGACCGTGCGCCTGGCCAACGGTGCCATAATCAGGGATGAACGGCTCCTGCCGGCCCCGCCTACCACCCCCGCTACGGGAGTCCCGACCTCCTTGTTTCCGGCCCATTACCTGGCATTGAGCAGGGACGGCAGTCATCTATTCGCGCTTGTGCCCTCCGATAACCCAGGCAGCGGGCGGCTTGCTGTCATAGATACGACCACCTCGGCGATAGAGGCAATCTATACTCCCGCCGCACCGGATATCGTCTATCGCAGCCTGGCAGTCGGAACCACCACCGGGCGCCTTTACCTGTTCGGGAACCGTGACAAATCGGCCGTAGTCACGGTGCTGAACGGAACCGACGGCTCAACCGTAGCCACCTGGTCGACCCGCGGCAGCGACGACTATAACTGGCTGGTTTACCAGGGAGCGGTGGCCCCCGACGAGCAACAACTCTTTATCAGCTATCATGGTCAAGACACGACGGGAGTTGATTGGTTTGACATCACTCCATCCGGCCTTGAAGGCTGCCCGCAAAACAGGTTCGGTCAGCACCTGGGCTGCCTGGGCGGGCACGGCAGCTTCACACTCTACCACGGCGACATACTGGTGGCGACAGGCTTGAACGTGATCGAGCAGGTTGACATGCAAGGTAAGGTTAAGGGAGCCTGGGACACGGGGTTGAATAACAATCATCTCATGGAGTTTGTGGCAGATGAGGCTGCTGGAAAGCTGTACGCGGCGGGACCGTGCGGCTATGTGGGTGGGTTCGGTTCGGCTAACCTGCGCGGGGCCGGTGTACTCACCACGCCAACCGTACCCGGCGAATCGTCCTGGCTAGTGACGCCCCAGCCGGCCGTTCTGCTCGTGCCCCCGCCTTCCCGCCTCTGTGGCGACCGGCTGGCGTTGGTTCACGCTGCCGGCGTGTCGTTGCTGGTAATAGGCCAAACCGTCCCTCTTGGCTCTGCGCCGGGGACAGCGGGGGCGCTGCTCTTCGTCGAAGCTCGTACTGGGCAGATCGTCTGTACCGTCCCCATAGACTCAGAGCCATTCGACGTGCTATCATTCCCATAGCCGCGGGGGCCTATGGGCTTTGCGTTGGCAGCGCCGGCAGCAGGCGTGAGCGGAACCGGCCGGCCAACCGGCGCGATCCGGCCCTCAGGTCCCGCTGCTTGAGGAAATGCCCCAGGCGAGGTGAACATGATAAGACCAGGCCGAGTGGCTTTAGGGCTACCCAGCGATCTGCCGCGATCATCCAACTGCGCAGCCGCGTCGTGCTGGGTAGTGGCGAGCGCGGCAGGTGGTCCATTGGCTCTCGTGTTGCTGTACTTGTTTCAGGTGCCTTTTTACAGCCTGACAGCGCATGCCGGTCCGGCGGTCATCAGCTTCGCCGGCGGGCTCCTCGGGGCAGCAGCGGGTGGGGTGGCGGGGAGCCTGGTCGGGCTGATCCAGGTGCGCGTGCTGCGGGACCGGACGGGTCCCGCGAGGATCTGGGTAGGCGCGACGGCGCGGGGCTGGGCCATCAGCGGCTTCATGGCAAGCTA